>DASRSF010000198.1:0-10778 GCA_035656615.1 Vulcanimicrobiaceae bacterium
TTCAACATCCGCAAATGTGGGCGCTTGCGTATCGGTGACCATTGAATCTTTCTGGAATTTACGCCGGGGCCGATGTCGGCGTCGCCTCTACATGCACAGAGCACGGAGTGGGGGGACCGACGCCGACTGATCGTGGATGTATTGTATTCTTTACTTCTGATATTTTACTGATGTAGGTTTGACGATTTCAAATCCGCCGCGATTTGCAGCAGATCGTTGTCGGCGACGTTGCGCCGTTGCGCGGCCAGCCGCGAAAATGCCTCCAGAAACCGGTCGCGTTCGGCGCCGGCGAAACGCAAGCCCAAACGTTCGGCGCGATGCATGACCCCGTGGCGGCCCGAATTGCGCCCCAACGGCAGATTGGTCGATACGCCGAGCTGCTCGCAATCAACGATCTCGTAGGTGCTTCGTTCCTTCAAGACGCCGTCTTGATGGATGCCGGACTCGTGCGCGAAGGCGTTGGCACCGACGATCGATTTATTTTTTTGTACGGGCATTCGCGTCGCGCGGGCAACAGCCGCGGACAGAGCTCGAATGGCGCGCGGATCAAAGTTCGTTTGCGCGGCGAAGGTGTCGGCACGCGTACGGAGCGCCATCACGACCTCTTCGAGCGCGCAATTTCCGGCGCGTTCGCCGATGCCGTTGACGGTACACTCCACCTGCCGCGCCCCCCCGGATACGCTGGCAAGGGCATTTGCCGTGGCCATCCCAAGGTCGTCGTGCGTATGCACGCTGATGCATGCGCGCTCGATACCGCCGACGTGCTCACGCACGTACGAAACCAGCCGCTGCATTTCCGCCGGCGTTGCGTACCCAACCGTGTCGGGAATGTTAATCGTTCGCGCGCCGGCGGCTATAACCGCGGAGAACATGCGGCAGAGCACGTGCAGATCGGTTCGTGTCGCGTCTTCAGCGGAGAATTCGACGTCTTCACAAAGATTGCGGGCAAAGCGCACGCTTTCCACCGCCATTTCGATCGCGCGATCCATAGAGATACGCAGTTTATGCTGCAAGTGAATCGGTGAGGTCGCGATAAAGACATGGATTCGCGGCGCTGCCGCGGAACGCAATGCGTGCGCGGCGGACTCGATGTCGCTTTTTACGCATCGAGCCAACGCGGCGATCTGCGTACCCTTCACGCGGCGCGCAATGCCGGCAACGCTGGCGGCGACCGCCGGAGAGGCGGCCGGAAAGCCCGCCTCGACGACGTCTGCTCCCGCGTCCGCGAGAAGCTGCGCGATGCGCAGGCGCGCGGCGGGGGACATTGCGGCGCCCGGCGATTGTTCGCCGTCGCGAAGGGTCGTGTCGAAGATGCGCACCCGTTTCATACGTAGCTCAGCCACTGCACGTATGCAGGCTCCTGACCGCGTACGACGGACGCGTACGTACGGCGCAGCTCGGTCGTTACCGGGGAATTCGAGGCGAACGAACGATCGTCAACCTGGACGATGGGCATCACTTCCGCGGCGGTGCCGGTAAAGAACAACTCGTCCGCCGAGCCGATGTCATCCATCGTTATCGGAGCGACGTCCACAGGAATTCCCCGATCGCGCGCAATCCGGATCACCGTGTCGCGAGTAATGCCTTCCAATATATCCGCTCGTGCGTCATTGGTGTGGAGGCGCCCGTTTTTGACCAGGAAGATGTTTTCGCCGGTTCCCTCAGCCACTTCGCCGCGATCGTTGAGAAGAATTGCTTCATGATATCCGCGCGCATACGCCTCCTGTAAAGCTAAAATAGAATTCATATAATGCCCGCAGGCTTTTACCGTCGACGGGAGCGCCGACGAAGGCGTTTTGCGCCATGGCGAGACGCACACCTTGGCGCCCTCGCCTCCGCCTATCAATGAGCCGTTCAACGGACGCAAGGCAACCAGCGTATGCGTCGGGCAATGATAGGACGGCGCGAGCGAAATGCCGCTTTCGCCGAAAAATACCAGCGGCCGGATATAACCGTCGCCCATCGCGTTCGCACGGATTGTTTCACCGATCGCTCGCGCCAACTCGTCCGCGCTGAAGGAGATCTGCAAGCCGTATGCAGTGGCCGAAGCAAACAGCCGGGTGACATGGTCCCTCATCCGGAAAACCGCGGGCCCGCGCGCGGTCGGATACGCGCGTAACCCTTCGAAAACGCCGGAGCCGTAATGAAGCGCGTGAGTAAACGGCGCGACTTCAATGGCACTGCGGTGGCGTAGCGCGCCGTCGAACCACATCACATCCATCATGACGCCTCGGTGACCGCGCCGTCTGAAGCGCAACCGACGAGCGCAGCATATTTAGCGAAGACACCGCTGGTGTACCGCAGCGCGGGCGCCTGCCATTGCGCGCGGCGCTTCTCCAGTTCGCTTTCCTCCAGATCAACGCGGATCGCGCGATTCTCGATGTCGATGACGACCGGATCTCCGTCGCGCAGCAGCGCGATGGGACCGCCCGCCGCAGCTTCGGGCGCGACGTGACCGATCATGAGTCCCCGTGTTCCGCCGCTGAACCGGCCGTCCGTTACGAGCGCTACGCTTTCTCCTAATCCGGCGCCCATGATCGCGCTCGTAACGCCGAGCATCTCGCGCATTCCGGGGCCGCCCTTTGGTCCCTCATACGCGATGACCACCACTTCGCCCGGAATCACGCTACCCGCAATGACGGCGTTCATGGCGTCCTCTTCGCACGTAAAGACGCGCGCGGGACCGCTATGAAAGCGCCGCTCGCCGCCGGCGATCTTCACGACCGCACCGCGCGGTGCGAGATTACCTTTTAAGATGACCAGTCCGCCGCTGCTCTTGAATGGACGGTCGCTGGGTGCAACGACTTGCTGCTGCGGTGTTTCAACGACGTTTGCAACGCTCTGTGCAAGCGTGTCGCCGGTGATCGTGGCGACTTGCCCGTCAACAACCGCACTTTGAATCAAGCGCTGCGCGACCAGCGGCGTCCCGCCCGCGGCGTCGAGGTCCACGGCCAAATAGCGGCCCCCCGGACGCAGATCGGCAACAATCGGCGTGCGTGAGCTGATGTCGTCGAAGTCTTCGATACGCAGCGGTACGCCCGCCTCGCGCGCGAGCGCGAGAATGTGCAGCACGCCGTTGGTGGAGCCGCCGGTAGCGGCAACAACCGCAATCGCATTTCGAAATGCTTGCGGCGTAAGAAGGTCGCGTGGACGCCTGCCGTTACGCAGAAGATCCAAGACCAACTTACCGCTGCGGTAACCCCAAGCCATCCGCCGCGGATCCGTTGCGCCCGGTGAGGCGCTTCCTACCGGTGAAAGCCCCAGGTACTCCATGACCATAGCCATCGTGTTGGCTGTGTACTGGCCGCCGCACGCGCCGGGGCCTGGACAGGCGTGATCTTCGATGGATTTGAGTTGCGAATCGGTCAATGCGCCGCGCGCATGCGCTCCGATCGCCTCGTACACGTCGACGATCGTAATGTCCCGTCCGTCCAGACGTCCGGGTGCGATCGTGCCGCCGTACAAAAGAACGGACGGAATGTTGAGCCGCGCTAGCGCCATCGCTGCGCCAGGCAGCGTCTTGTCGCATCCCGCCAAGGCGACGATGCCGTCGAAGCAGTAACCGCGCCCGGCGAGCTCGATTGAATCCGCGATTACCTCACGGCTGACCAGCGAGGCTTTCATGCCTTCGGTGCCCATCGTTATGCCGTCGCTGATGGCGACCGTATTGAACTCCATCGGCGTTCCGCCCGCGTCTCGTACGCCTTCTTTTACTTGATCCGCCAGGCGGCGCAAATGCAATCCGCACGGCATCGTTTCGGTCCAAGTATTTGCAATGCCGATGAGCGGCTTGCGCAGGTCTTCGTCGCTGAAACCCGCCCCTTTGAACATGGCACGTGCGCCCGCGCGAGACGGCCCTTGCGTTAAAATACGCGATCGTTCGTTAAGCATCTCAGCACACCCGGAACTTCATTTCGTCGTCGTTCCACTTCGGTGATACCGGCGGAACCGCGGTTGGCTTGGCTGCAGCGCAAAGCCACGGCATTAATGCGCGCAAACGCTTGCCGACCGATTCTATTGGGTGGATTTTCCATGCGTTCATAAAGGTGTTGAAGCGCGGCTTCCCGGCCTCATGCTCCTTGATCCATTCCTCTGCGAATGCGCCGCTTTGAATGTCTTTCAACACGCCGCGCATCGCAGTTTTTGTTGTCCCGCCTATGATTCGGCTGCCGCGCGTGTAGTCGCCGAAGCGCGCCGTATTGCTGATGCCGGCCCGCATGCCTTCGATGCCGCGCGCATACATCAAATCGACAATGAGTTTTACTTCATGTAGACATTCGAAGTAGGCCATTTCCGGAGCGTAGCCGGCTTCAACCAACGTTTCAAAGCCTGCACTTACCAGCGCGGAAAGCCCACCGCACAGTACGGCCTGCTCGCCGAACAAGTCGGTTTCCGTCTCTTCTTTAAACGTCGTTTGCAGAATGCCGGCGCGGCCACCGCCGATCGCACATGCATACGCTAACCCGACTTCCGCCGTATGTCCACTGACGTCGCGATGTACGGCGAGCAGACACGGTACGCCGCGCCCGGCTGCATACTCATCGCGAACCATCGGCCCCGGAGCTTTGGGCGCAACCATGAAGACGTTGACGTCTTCGCGTGGCGTAACCGTGCCGTAATGCACCGAAAATCCATGCGCAAATCCCAAGTACGCGCCGGGGCGAAGGTACTCGGCAATTCCGTCGCGGTAGAGCCGTGCTTGTTCCTCGTCGGGAACCAGTACCATGACGATATCCGCCTGCGTAACGGCAGCGTCGATGTCCATGACCGTCAGGCCTTCGTTGCGCGCTTCGTTCATCGAGGGCGATTCCCGGCGTAAACCCGTAATGACGCGTATGCCGCTGTCCCGCAAATTCAAGGCGTGCGCGCGGCCTTGGCTGCCGTAACCGATAACGGCAACGGTCATACCGGCGAGCGCGTCCGGGCGAGCGTCACGCTCGGTAAAGGTTTTCATCATGGTATTTTTAGGGCTCCTCATTTGTAAGTAGTGACATGATCTTTTGTTCGAGCCGGCGCAATGCGCACGCAGGCCCTTCGAGTTCAATCGTGGCCCGATAGTAATCGCGCATCTTGGCCGCGCGCAGCTCCGTGTAGCCGCAGCCATGCTGATGCGCCAAATTTACTATGCGCGCTACGAAGCGAGGATCGCGAACGAGCATGGTTCGCTTCATCGGGCAGCGGGGTCGATGAGATCGGCGATGCTGCCGCCGGAGGGAATCATCGGGTAAACGTTGCCGCCGGGATAGCAAAGCGCGTGTAACAACGCGGGTGTGCGCGCGTCCAAGAACGCACGCATGGCCTCGCGCACGCCGGTCTGCGCGTCAACGCTCCACGCAGCGATCCCGTATGCGCGCGCAACGGCAGCAAAGTCGGGGTTGTCCCACAGGTTGGTAGCGGAGTAGCGTCCCTGGTAAAAGAGCTCTTGCCATTGCCGGACCATGCCCAGATTGCGGTTGTCGATCAGAAGGATCTTTACGGGAAGATCGTAACGGCGCAAGGTCGCCAGCTCCGCAAGCGACATTTGAAAACCGCCGTCGCCCACGATCGCCACCACGGCGCGATCGGGGTGCGCAAATTTCGCGCCGATTGCGGCGGGAACGCCGAAGCCCATCGAGCCGAGTCCGCCCGATGAAAGGAACGCATGCGGATCGGCGGGGCGCGCGCGCTGCGCCGCCCACATCTGGTGTTGTCCGACGTCCGTCGTAACGATGCTGTCGTGCGCCGCCATTTCGAAGAATGCGTCCAGCACGCCCGTTGCGGACAAATGCGCCGGTCCGGCATCGTCGCCCGGCAAAGCTGCGCCCAAACTGCGCGCTTGCGCTGCCCAGTGCGTGAAGCGCGGTACTTCGTGCTTCTCCAGAGCTGCACACAAGCGTTCGAGCGTAACGCGTACGTCGCCGTGTAATTTGATATGCGCCGGAACGATCTTATCGAATTCCGCCTCGTCGATGTCCGCGTGCACGATCGTGCGGGCCTGCGCGGCAAACGAGGCCGGATCGCCGGTGACGCGATCGTCGAAGCGCATCCCGAGCGCTATCACCATGTCCGCCTGCGCAACCGCGCGATTGGCGCGCGACCAGCCGTGCATGCCGAGCATGCCGAGCGCATTCGGGTCCTCGCCGGCCGCGGCGCCCAACCCGTGCAACGTGCAACAGTGGGGCGCATCGAGCAGCGCGCAAAGACGCCGGAACGCCGGCGCGGCGCCCGACCAGCGTGCACCGCCGCCGACAATCAGGACCGGCCGCTGCGCGCTCCCAAGCGCATTGACTGTTTCCAAAATTGCATCATCGCAGGCGAACGCCGATGCGGTGGCGCGCCGCCTGCGCGGGGAGTCGCCGGCCGGCGGTTGCGCCGCGGCTTTAAGCACGTCGCTCGGCATGTCAACGAGAACGGGGCCGCAGCACGGGCCTTGTGCCAGTGCAAGCGCGGCTTCGAGCGCGGGACGAATATCGGCGGCGCTGCGCACAACGATATTGCGTTTCGTGATCGCTTGCGTTACCGACGCGATATCCACTTCTTGAAAAGCATCGGTGCCCATCAGCGCCGTTTTAACCTGTCCGGTGATGGCGACCAGCGGCACGTTGTCCAGCATCGCGTCCGCAATGCCGGTTACCAAGTTTGTAGCTCCCGGACCGGATGTCGCCAGACACACACCGACCCGTCCGGTGCTGCGCGCGTAACCTGAAGCGGCAAACGCCGCTCCGGCTTCGTGGCGCATGAGCACATGACGAACGCGGTGGTTGAAGAGTGCGTCGTGCAACGGCATGATGGCACCACCGGGATAACCGAACACCACGTCGATGTTGTGCTCGTCCAGCACGTCGAGTACCGTATCGGCGCCGGTACGCACGCGAGCCGGTGAAAAAAGAGCCTCCGTCGAATCGGCGGAGGCTCTTGCAGAATACTTCGCGTCTGTGCTCATGAAGTACCGAACCCGCGCCGCCTGTTGAAGCAGCATAGTAGCAGGATGGAATTGAGCAAAATCGTGATCGGCATTTGCGCAACGATACCATGCGCGTTGTGCAGTGTCAACGCAACATCGCGCGTTTTTACAAACCTGTTAGCTTGGTGTTAGTTCGCTGTTTGTATGTCCGAATAAACTAATTGCGATGCAAGGTACGCGAAGCTATTTACAGGATATCGAGCACGGCGTTTCCGTATTTAAGACGCACTTCCAAGAAATCAAAGCTTTTGCGGATCGTTATGAATCGCGCGCTACCGCTTTGGTGCATGCGGCTACGGTTGCCGTACCTGAATCCGCGGACATTCACAAGCACGGCTTGCGCGATGCGGCCAATCTCATCGAACGGGTGGGACGCGAAAATGTGTGGCTGCTCACAGCCGTCATCTCGGCGTACAGCGGAGTAGGCTAGAGCCGCCGTAGGCGGCTAGGTGCCGGGGTAATAGTTCCAGAGGTCGCGGTGTCGCGTGCCCGTTTCTTCGGCCCGGATTCGCGCGTGGAGATACAGGTACCGCGCGCTATCGCTGAACCAAGCGTGGATTTCATTGCCGTCAAAGGTCACCGCGCGAGCGAAGCACCATGCGGCTCGCCAGGTAGCAAATCGGTAGGTAGCGTCCTCCATGCGCCTATCATGCGCGGCCGGACTGACGCTAGTCTGATGCGGTTGTTACTAGCGCGACCGCCTCGACCTCGACGCGAGCACCTTTGGGCAACGCGGATACGGCAACCGTCGAGCGGGCAGGTTTGGAGCCCTCGAAGAAACGCTCGTACACGGCGTTCACCGCAGCGAAATCGTTCATGTCGGTAAGAAAGATGGTCGTTTTCACGACGTTTCGGAAGCTGCTGCGGGCGGCGGTGAGGACCGCGCCCAAGTTGGCAAGCACGACCTCCGCTTGATCGGCCGCGCCGGTCCCGCTGATTTCACTCTCGCCGGGACGAAGCGGAATCTGGCCGCTGCAGAAGACAAGGTTGCCCGCAGCGACGGCTTGGCTATAGGGACCGATAGGCAAGGGCGCCTGCGTGGTTTCGATACGCTGCAATTCGTTGGTCTCTATCATTACGTGTTCCCTATCGTTCCTTTCGCGATCAACGCCGTGCTAACGTTCTGCACGGCGACAAGACGCAATCTAGCATTGCCCTCCGGGTAGCGTCAAGGACGAAAGTTTGCGGAAGCGAAGCGATCGCCCATGCCGGAATTTGTTTATCAGATGTACCGCGTTGGAAAGACGGTTCCACCGAAACGCGCGATTCTGAAAGATATATCGCTGAGTTTTTTCCCGGGCGCGAAAATCGGTGTGCTGGGCTTGAACGGCGCCGGCAAGTCCACGCTGCTTCGCATCATGGCCGGCATTGAAACCGATTACGAAGGCGAAGCCACCGTCATGCCGGGCATCACGATCGGTTTCTTACCGCAAGAGCCCGTTCTCGATCCGGAAAAAACGGTGCGCGAAACCGTTGAAGAGGCATTAGGCGAAATCTTTTCGGCTCGCAAGCGTTTGGAGCAGGTCTATGCGGCCTACGGTGACCCGGACGCCGATTTCGAGAAGCTGGCCGAGGAACAGGCAAAGCTCGAGGCGGTGCTCGCTTCACACGACGAAGGTACGTTGGACCAGCAGCTAGAGGTTGCCGCGGATGCACTGCGATTGCCGCCGTGGGACGCGCGTGTCGGCCCGCTTTCCGGCGGAGAGAAACGCCGCGTCGCACTTTGCCGCTTGTTACTTGCCAAGCCGGGGATGCTGCTGCTCGACGAGCCGACCAATCACCTTGATGCGGAGAGCGTGGAGTGGCTCGAGCAGTTTTTGCAGCGCTTTCCCGGCACCGTCGTCGCCGTCACGCACGACCGTTATTTCCTGGACAACGCCGCCGAGTGGATTCTGGAACTCGATCGCGGACGGGGAATACCGTGGAAGGGCAACTACAGTTCGTGGCTGGACCAAAAACAAGCGCGCCTGGCGACCGAGGAGCAGGCGGAATCGGCGCGCCGCAAAGCGCTGCAACGCGAGCTGGAGTGGGTGCGTTCCTCCGCTCGCGGACGGCAATCGAAAAACAAAAGCCGGCTCTCGCGCTTTGAGGAGCTCTCAACGTATGAATACCAGCGCCGTGCGGAAACGCAAGAGATCTTCATTCCGGTAGCGGATCGCCTGGGCGATACGGTCATTGAGTTTCGGAACGTACGCAAAGCTTTTGGCGATCGACTGCTGTTGGACGACCTCTCGCTGCGCGTGCCTCCCGGTGCGATTGTCGGAATCATCGGGCCCAACGGCGCGGGCAAGACGACGGTGCTTCGCATGATCGCCGGCACCGATGAGCCCGACTCGGGAACGATTACGCTGGGGCCGACGGTGAAAGCGGCGCTCGTGGATCAGACCCGCGAATCGCTGCGCGCCGAGAAAACCGTCTTCGACGACGTAAGCGAGGGCCGGGACATTATTACCGTGGGGCGCTTCGACATGCCCACGCGTGCATATTTGAGCCGTTTCAACTTCAAGGGCGCGGATCAGCAGAAATTGGTGGGCAATCTTTCCGGTGGAGAACGCGGCCGGCTTCATTTGGCCAAGACGCTTTTGAGCGGCGCCAACGTCCTACTCTTGGACGAGCCCTCCAACGACCTGGACGTGGAGACATTGCGCGCGCTGGAAGATGCGCTGAGCGAATTTGCCGGCACGGTGCTCGTCATCAGCCACGACCGCTGGTTCCTGGACAGCATCGCAACCCACATTCTGGCCTTCGAGGGCGATTCGCGCGCCTATTTCTATGAAGGCAACTATCACGAGTACGAAGCGGACAAAGTGCGCCGGCTCGGTGAAGAGGCAGCGAAGCCTCACAGAATCCGTTATAAGCCGCTGCTGCGGACCTAAAGTGCGGGAAATCCGGTCCGGCGCGTGTAAGACGCCGCACTCGGAGGAGCAGATGTCCCCTGGAACCTCGGCAAAGCCGCCGTCCTTGGATGCCGGTGCTCTTGCCGTTCAGTTCAATCGCGGTATACGTAACTTCGCCGTTGCGTTCTTACTTGCGCTTGTCGTGCTCCCAATCGTTTCGTGGTGGGCCATCTACCGCACGCAGGCGCTGAGCGCCCAGATTGCGGCGGCCGAAGAATCGCGCATCCTCATGTCCCGGGCGCTCCGTTATGCGGTCGACGAGGATACCGGAGTCCGGGGTTATCTCGATACTCATGAGCCCGCGTTCCTGGGGCCTGAGCGCGAAGCCCATCCCGCGCTCGTCCAATTGCTGCACGTGATGCCGGGCCGCTTCGTTGAATCGGGATTTTCCGCCGCCCTGAACGACCTTGCGGACTTTACGCAAGCCCACGCGCTCTGGTACTCGACCGTCGTCTCCCCGCTGCTGGTCAATCCGGCGCGTCGCGACCGCGTTGCGTTGATGGAAAACGGCAACCAGTATATGGATCGGATGCGCGCGGACGCCAGGCGCATACAAAGCAACGGTTTGCTGGTAGCACAGCAGTCCGCGCAGCGCACCTCGGCCGTCATCGAAGGCGCACTTATCGTGACGGCGTTGTGGATCGTCGCTGTCGCGATCTTTTCGATACTCTTGCAGCACCGTGCCGCGCGCGGACAGCGGCAACTGCTGGAATCGCTGGTCCACGAGCGGGAAGAAGTATCGCGTTTGAGCGAATGGCGCGCGCGTTTGCTTGCAATGCTCGCGCACGATTTTAAATCGCAGCTGACCGTGCTCATCGGTGCCTCGCATCTGCTGGAAGATTTTCCGCAGCGGCGCAGCGACATGAATTTGCTTGCATCGCTCCGCAACGCGTCGTACGCGCTGGCCGAAATGGCCGACAATGCGATCCTGCTTGCCC
>DASRSF010000199.1:0-6146 GCA_035656615.1 Vulcanimicrobiaceae bacterium
AAGAAATCGAACGCGCGTACAAACTGTTAACGCTGGCCAATCCGGCGGTCGTCGTCACCGACGAAGACGAGCCGATCGGCGTCTTGACGCGCCAGGACATCATCAGCTATTTATCCACGGCGAGCGACGTACCGAAACCCCACTAAAGAAAGAACGCATGAAGTTTTCCACCAAAGCGATCCACGCCGGACAGGATCCCGATCCGGCCACCGGTGCGACAATCGTTCCGATCTATCAGACCTCTACCTATACACAACAAGCCGTCGGTCAACACAAAGGCTTCGACTATAGCCGCACGGTCAATCCCACGCGCGCGGCGCTTGAAACACAATTGGCGAGCCTCGAAAACGCGCAGTACGGCTGCGCTTTCGCAAGCGGCATGGCTGCGACGGCCGCCGTACTGAACATTCTCTCCGCCGGCGACCACGCGGTCGTGACGGATGACCTGTACGGCGGGACGTACCGGTTCTTCTCCAGTGTGCTTACTCGCTACGGCTTGGAATTTTCATACGTCGACATGACGGACGTCGAAGCAGTGCGCCGGGCAATGCGTCCCAACACGCGGCTGCTGTGGCTGGAAACACCGACGAATCCGCTCCTCAAGCTCATCGACATCGCGGCCGTCGCCGACGTGCGGTCCACATCTTCTTCCGCCAAAAAACCGGTTGTCGTGGTCGACAACACCTTTGCTTCACCGTTTTTTCAGCAGCCGCTCAGCCTGGGCGCGGACATCGTGGTGCACTCCACGACGAAGTACATCGGCGGTCACAGCGACGTGGTCGGCGGCGTGGCCGTCACCAACGACAAGGACCTCTACGACAGCTTGAAGTTCCACCAAAACGCGATTGGCGGCGTACCGGGCCCGCATGATGCGTGGCTCACCATGCGCGGCGCGAAGACGCTTGCGCTGCGGATGCGCGAGCACGCCAAAAACGCGCAGGCGGTCGCCGAATTCCTCGAACAGCACGACGAGGTCGAGCGCGTGTACTATCCGGGGCTTCCGTCACACCCGCAGCATGAATTGGCCAAACGGCAGATGAGCGGCTTCGGCGGAATGGTTGCGTTTACGTTACGCGGCCCCGAGGAGCGAGCTCTTGATTTTGCGCACCGGATGCGCTACTTCGCGCTTGCGGAAAGTTTGGGCGGCGTGGAATCGTTGATATGCCATCCGGCGCGCATGACGCACGGATCCATTCCGAAGCAGGAGCGCGAACGCCGGGGTGTTACCGACGGTTTGCTACGCCTGTCCGTCGGGATTGAGGACGCAGACGACCTCATCGATGACCTCCGTCAAGCGCTGGCCGGACTCAGTAGCGATACTTTGGATATGCTACCGCGCTGACGTTGCTCAGCAGCCGTTTGGCCTTTGGTTCGTCAAGGCTGCCGTTGCGGCTGGTAATCGCCAAGGTCACGCCGCGCACACCGTCGGACCAAACGTACTGAAAAATCTTTTGCTGTTCAAAGCCGCTGCCCATCGTTATTTCTTCCCAGTACGCAGGCATGCCGTTTGAAAGCGTCGTGGCGCTTTTCTTGATGAAGACGTCACTGGATTCATTGCGCAAGTCATTTTCGACGGTCATTTCAAAGCCTTCGGCATTCGCCGAGAAGCTTTGCATGCGCAAGACGATCTGCGAAAAGTCCGGCTTGCTGGGGTCCGAAACGAAGGCGGCCATCACGGCGGGGTCGTCGAAATTCGCGGGATCGTGCGAGGGCACCGCGACCGGATGAAATCCGGGCGGTGCGGTAAACGACATTGCGGGATCGTTGTATTGGTTTGCATCCGCGAGCGCAAGAACCGGCGCGGCAATGAGCATCAGCAAGAACAGGAACGGGAAACGCTTCATTCGTGCTCCAACACGCCGGCCAACGCCGGCAAAGAGATCTCGTAACGGTATCCGACATTTCGATGATCGTCGTCGAATTCTTCGTGCGTAACGGAAAGCCCCATGGCGCGCATGCGTTGGGCTAAGAGGCGCGCGCCGACGTCCAGGCCATACTCGTCGCGGCGCCCGCAATCCAGGTAACGTAAGCGCAGCCTTGCCAGTTCCGCCTGCTTGCGCAGGCACATTTCAGCGGGGTCGAATGCGAGCCACCGGGCGAACACCTCGTCGCGCAGCGCGCCGGTTTCACGGTCGAAGGGCAACTCGAGGTCGAACGCGGCCGCGCTTCGCGGGCTATAGGCTGCAGTATATGCGAGCATTTCCATCGTGGTGTATTCCGCCGGCTGACGCTTGGGTTTTGACTCAAAATCTTCCACGAACGCCGCAATGTTCCAGCCGTGCCGCTCCAGCGTTCGGTGCGCGTCGACAAAGCCGCGGGGCTGCGCGTACCAAAAATACGAATCGCCGCTGTGGCAGGCAAAGGCGGCGAACGTGCCGGGATACGTCATCGTCAAATACAACGAACCAAAGCCGCCCGAGGATTTGCCGAGCACCGCGCGTCCCGCCTCGCGCGCGAGGGTGCGATACGATCGATCGACATGCCCGACGACGTCCTCGATGACGTAGGTTGCATAGTTTCCGTTGTGCACCGAGTTCACGTACTGCGATCCGCCCAAACGTGTAAATCCGTCAACGATAACCAGCAGCGCAGGCTGCATTCGCCCGGCAAGAATAAGCCGGTCAATCCATTGCACCACGTTGGTTTCCCAGGGGCGCGCGGCAATGAGCGCGGCAGCATCTCCGGTGTACCCGTGCAAACAGTACAGGACGGGGTAACGCGTTGATCCATTCGCGTCGTAACGCGCAGGCGTATAGACGATCACCGGACGCTCTGCCGGATCGCCGAGCGCGTTGCCCTCGAGCGCGCGGCTTTTCACGAAATCGATGTGCAGGTCGCCGTGCAGGCCCAGCAGGCGCGCGTGCGGCGAAACATTGGTTGCCATGGCGGCCGCCTTTCGCCGCCAGGTCCCCCGGTCACTACCCCGAAGCCTGCGTTCAATGATTCGCGGTATTACGCTGCGCGGCGCCGTCTCGCTCAACGTTATCACGATGATCGGCATTGGGCCGCTGATTACCATTCCGCTGGTTTTGGCGCAGCTTGCGGGGCCACTGGCACTGATCGGATGGATTGCCGGCGCAGCGGTAGCGCTTTGCGACGGTCTGGTCTGGGCCGAACTGGGTTCGCGCTATCCGAGCTCGGGCGGCACATACGTCTATCTGCGCGAGATTTTCGGCGCGGACCGCTGGGGCCGGCTGCTTGCCTTTCTCTTCAATTGGCAGTTTTTCTTGAGCGCATCGCTGATCCTATCCACCGGATACATCGGCTTTGCGAATTACGCCGGGTACATCTTTCCGCAGATTAGCGCATCGCCCGTCCTCAACCATTGCGTTGCACTGAGCGTGGGCATTCTCACCATTGCGCTCCTGTACCGGCGCATTACCGACATCGCCGCGTTCGGTTTTGCGCTGGCAATCCTGGCGATTGGTACGCTGGTCATCGTTGGTGCCGCAGGATATTGGCACGCGGATTTTCACCGCGCGTTTACACCCGGCTCGCCGCAGGCATTCGGACTGGGCTTTCTTGCAGGCTTGGGCGGCGCGTTGTATATTACGCTCTACGATTATCTGGGCTACAGCCAAATCGCACTCGTGGGCGAAGAGGTGCACGAGCCGCACCGTACGCTGCCGCGATCGATCGTGGTTTCAATTCTGCTGGTTTTGGTGCTGTATCTGTTCGTACAAGTCGGCGTGCTCGCGGCCATTCCATGGCAAACGCTGGTTGGGCATAACGGAGCGCTCGCTCCCGCGCAAGCCCAATACGTTGCCTCAACGGTCGTTGCGAACAGTTGGGGAAGCACGGCTGCCAAAACCGTCACGGTGCTGGTACTGATCACGGCATTCGCGTCGGTGTACGGTGGGCTGCTCGGCGCGTCGCGCGTGCCGTTTGCTGCGGCGCGCGACGGTGCGTTTTTGCCGGTGTTTGCAAGGCTGCATGCTTCAAAGCAGTTTCCGTACGTGTCGCTTCTGGCGATGGGCGCGATTTCGCTGGCGGCGTGTTTTTTCGATCTGAGTTTTGTTATTGCGGTCATTGGGACGTCCAGCATTCTGATCGGCAGTATCGCGCAGATCATTGCGTTGTTCGTTTTCCGCTATCGCGGCGGGAAATCTCCCTTTCGCATGTGGCTCTTTCCCGTACCCGCGATCATCGCGCTGTCCGGCTGGGCGCTGGCGTTTGCCAATACGGGGCCGGCCGCGATCACGCTGGGCGTAGGATGGTTAATCATCGGCGTAGGCGTGTATCTTTTGACGGCACGTGCGCAGCGCGTTTGGCCCTTCGCGGCCGTGGCGCTTCTTGCCGCTGCACTGCTGTTGATTCCACGACCGGCCGCGGCAGCTTCGGCAGCGCCGTACTTTCTGTACGGCGCTTCTTTTTTTTATGAACGCATGCCCCGCGCACAGTGGGAACCGGCCTTGGCGCAATACCGTGCCATGGGTTTCAACACCATCGATCTGTACGTTATGTGGAACTGGCACGAGCCGGCGGACGGGCAATTCGATTTTACCGGCCGCACCAACCCGCGCCGCGATCTGCGCGGACTTTTGCAAATGATCCATCGGAATGGGTTCCATGTTGTTTTGCGCCCCGGCCCGGTCATACGCAATGAGTGGCGGAACGGCGGATATCCGGCGTGGCTTTTGGAACGGCGGGAGTATCAAATGCCGCTGCGCGATGTGCTCGAGGGCCGCTATCCCGCGACGGCGACGCTGCAAAATGCGCATTCCGATGCCGCAGCGGCCGAATGGCTCCGAAACACCACGCACATGCGGTACGCGGCACGTTGGCTGCACCGCGTGCTGGACATCGCGAAACCGTATCGCTCTGATCTTGTAGCCGTAGCGCTTGACGACGATCAGGGTGCGTACATCGATAACGACACATGGCCCGCCCCGCATTTTCATCGCTACATCCAGTATTTGTCCGGTATCGTGCACTCCGAGCTCGGACCGGCGATGCCGGTTTTCATTAATACGTACCAGATGAAGGTCACTGCGTCCGCGCCGGTTTGGGCGTGGGGCAACTGGTACCAAAGCGATGCCTACAGCATCGGCGAGCACGATCGCGCACAGTTGGAATTTTCCACCGGTCTGCTGCAAACGCAGCCGCGCCGGGACGTTATGATCAGCGAGTTTCAGGCCGGCTGGCTTCAGGGCGCCGACGAAGCTGTCCCGCGGCTCGCTGATCCGGCCAATACGACGCTCGCGCTCTACACGCTGCTGCAATTCGGGGCGCACGGTATCATCGATTTCCCTGCGCAGGATACCCTGAATCCGGCTGGATGGGAGGCGCCCTGGACGAACGCGTTTTATTCCTGGGACGCCGCGCTTGCCGTACAGCTGCGGCCGCAGGCGCGATACGCGCCTACGGCAAGTTTTGGTGATCTCATGCGGCGGTACGGAGCCCTTCTTACGCAAACCCGTCCGGCTGCCGACGCGGCTATCGCGTACATGGCCAGCGCCTACGATGCCGCACGACTTTCAAACGACGACGTGGCGGCCATCGCTCAGGCGACGATTGTCGCGCAGCGCGGATGTCGCATCATGCGGATCACGTGCCGTTTGGTCGACCTCCGGTACGATTCCGCGGCAGACCTTGCAGCAGCGCACATTCTCATCATCCCGCCGGCGGGAATCCGACTGCCGTATGTAGCGAGCGTCAGGCGGACGTTGAGTAAATTCCTGGTTCGCGGGGGCCGCATTACAACGAGCGCGCGAACGGCGAACGTTGTGCATCCGGCAGCAGGCGGCATCCCGAATGCGGCGCTGCTGCTCAGTCGCAATCACCGGTTTGCGTTCTTGGACATCGTGAATTATCGACGCGTGCCGCAATACGTTACGGCAACGCGAATTGCGTTTGCTGGTTTCTCCGGCTTTGTTCCGCGGCTTAGCGTGCTCGCGCGGCATGCAGTGCTTGTGCCGCTCGGTACTGCTGCTGCTGTTCCGCAACGCTACACGCAATCGTTGCCGGGCTTCATCGCGCTACCTTCGTCTACGGAAATTCCGTTGCGCGAGGGAAGCTGGATCGACGGCAACCTTAGAACCGCTAACGGCGTTTACGTTCGCGATGTTTATGGCGATGGGTACCCCGAGGTGATCGTACAGAGCGCTCGTTTGCGCGTGCTCATCTCGCCGTGGGCGGGGGCCCCC
>DASRSF010000200.1:0-3385 GCA_035656615.1 Vulcanimicrobiaceae bacterium
ATTGTTTGCGCTCTATCCCGCTGCTGAATCCGCGGACCTGGTCAATCTCGGAGTGGCCACAACGTTTTCTGGCGCGCTGCCTTTGCCGGCGGCCAACCAGCATGATTCGAAAATATTGGCCTTCCGCTCCGACGATACGCAACAGCGGCCGATGTTGCCAATACGAGTTCCCGACGACAATACCGTTTTACCGGAGGTTGCCGGCGCGACGCCGATATCACCTCCCGACGCATTGCGATTTGACGTGCAGCTTCGGTATGATGCCCCTTCGGGAGACGCAATCGCCGCAACGGACCCCGCTACCGTCTCCAAGATACTGCGAAAACTGCCATCCGTCATGGATGTGGCAGCCACGGCTCAACAAATGGGGCGTCCGGGTGCAGCATACGAGTTGATCATCCGAAGCGCTCAGCGCCGCGATCTCGTTCGTGCACTACAAACGTTGCAATCCATTTATGCATCGCTCCATCCGGATATACGTTCTCGTATTTTTGGCCTTGCTTATAACTGCAATACGCTGGAACAGCGCCTTTTGGCTGCGAGCATCCGTCAAGACGTGGTCCAGGCGAAAGCGGACGCGACGGCGGAACACCGGCGTTTACGCAAATTGTTGCTCGCTGCCGTATATCCGCTTGATGGTGCGCAGGCATGCAATCTCCAGGCCAAGGCGTCGGACGACATGCAGTATGACGCCCCGAACGAGCTTCCCGACTTACCTCGTAAAGCGAAAATCTTTATGAACACGCTGCTGGTGTACCGGACGTGGTAAACGCACGAACCGTTTGGTTGACGTTTGCATTAGTTACTACGGTGGGCGCGGTTTCGCAAGGAACACTATTGGAAGGCAGTTTTGCACCCGTTGCGACGCCGCAGCCGCCGGTCGTTCCGCTGGAGGCCGATCGTCCAAGTGCAATCGTTACCTCGCAGTACGAACGAGCGCTGCCGGCGCAGAGCGCCGCCCTCCGCCTCGTCATTACAGGCCGGCAAGTTCCCGGTACCCGCCAGTTGTCGGATATCCCCGCCATCGTACCGGGCCCGCTCTTCGACGTTAGCGAGGCAGACGTGCAAGCGGCGGAACGCGTGTTGGGCTTCGAAGGTATTCCAAACACCGAGATAAGCGTGGTTAAACGCGCCGGAGAAACGCAGCCGGAGGTTTTGGCGGCGAGCAAACCCGTGTATACCGTCGTTCCGGGCACGCCACCGTTGAGCGGCTTTTCCACCACGCCGTTGGTCGCGGAGCTCTTGATCAGCGTTGAACCGCTGAACAATTCGCGCTGGAACGCAACGCAAACGGCGATGCTCAACGCCGTAGAGAGATTAAGAGGCATTGTTCGCGCAATTCCTGCCGGGTATGTTGCCTATCGCAGCGATTGCGTGACACTAGAAGCGCTGGCGCGCCGCTCGATGCGGATGCAGACGGCAAAGGACGCCTCGTCGCTGGCCACTGCTGCAGGTTATGCCGGCGCTGCGGTTACAAGCCTTAGAGAAATTGACGCGCTCGACCCGCTGCAGGCGCGCGAAAATTCCTGCGGATCCTTGCCGCCGCTTCCATATTACGCCTGGGATAAAGTACCAGACGACAATAGCACGCCGCTCGCTGATACGCCGAATTTTCGTTTTGCAAAGAACGGCGACGCAGTGGTTACCCTAACCCAATCGCGCAAGCCTGCTGTATCGCCGATTCCCGGTCTTATAGCGCTCAATACGTCCGTTGAAGGGCTACCAACACGTTCCACGCATCGATTGTTCGCGGCTACGCAGCAGCAGCATCTTATTTCCGCCTATGGTGAGGTGAACGCGTATGTGCGGCCGGACTATGTCGTTTTACGCTTTGAAGTGGGCGGGAGAAACATCTTCATTCCACCTGAGATTCCGGCGCGCGATTCGATGATCGTGCGCACGCATGACAAAATTTGGATGTATGTGCGAGTTCGCGACTATTCCGCCCTGCACATCCGGCAGATTTCAAATCTGTTGAAAGTCGATTTGGATTACGCCACAAGTCCCTTCGCAGCAGGGTACATCGGCACATGCGACCGCGTCGCTGCCGCCGTTCTACAGCGAGCCATGCAAAACGCATCCGATAATGCGGGAATCATTGCGGGCGCGGCTCATGTACGCATTGGACGGCTTCTCGGCATTATCGACAACGGCATCGATACAAAGGCCGTATGCGGCATTCCATTCGCTACGCCGATGGCACAAGCGATAGCGGGCTACCGCGACGATCAAGAAGACCCCGCGCTCCTGCGCTTCAGCCGCCAAGTAACTGCGGCCTGGGAGATGCTTTCCGCCACCCCGGCCGCTTCCATGGCATCATTCTCGCCGATCCCTGCCGCTTGGCTCCGCACATCCGCCCCGTCCGATTGGAATCCGTTTTCGGTACCCGGCCAATCGACTGAAGGCGTTGTTTTTGATCACCTTCCCATTACCCGTGCGGTGGTCATCTATCCGGGCGATTTCGCTACCGCAATCATCGCGCTTGGCTATCAAGTCGCGTACCGTTTTAACTTGTATTATCCGTTTGATTCCGCGGTGGCTGTGCCGTTTGGAGGAAGGGACCAGACCGACCTCGACGCGCAAATGGACATCGCCATGAAAAGAATCCGGGGATACGCGGGTCGTAACGTTTTTACCGCGCCGGTATATCTAGCGGACTGTTCCGGTATTGCACGTTCGGATCTCGCTGCAGCCACGGGGAAAGCGCTCGCCGCTATCGGAGGCCGCGCACCGTTCTCGCTCGTACAAAGCGGCCCGACGTCTATCAACAATCAAATCGCCTGCAATTACACGCCGGAAATGTATCCAATGGCGCTGCGGATGGACCTGGCGGGGGGGTCGACGCCATTTGCTGCCACCATCGTCTTGGTTTACCCGGATCTAAAGCAATAACGGTCGGGCTGACTGGATCAGGACCAGCGACCTCTTGCCCCGGCTGCTGAAGCTCTCAGTGAAACTCGTCCTCCCGGCACGTGGCACGCCGGCGGCACGGGCACAGCGTATCGTCGATGTATGAGCGGCAAGAACTTCTCAATACTTGTAGCGTTAGCAGGCATCATGCTTCTCGGCATGCCGGCCCAGGCCCGGGCGGCCGAGCTTCCGCAGATCGCGGCCAACGACAATACCAAAGCTGCCGGCCGGCTCGAACATGGCGTGCTGCGTCTCGCGCTGGTAGCACAGCGCGGGCTATGGTATCCGGATGGCGCAGGTACGATTGGTCTTCCAATCGAGGCCTTCGGCGAAGCCGGCAAGCGGCTTCGCATTCCCGGACCACTGCTGCACGTTCCGGCCGGCACGCGTATCATCGCGACGATTCATAACGAACTGGCTCATGATCTGACGGTGCGCGGCCTCGCGCCGCCACCAGAAATGCTGACGTCGGCGC
>DASRSF010000201.1:0-7052 GCA_035656615.1 Vulcanimicrobiaceae bacterium
GGCGCCTAGAATCCCCAGGTATGCCACAAGCGGCAATGCCGCAAACCATGTCCAGTCGTCAATGTCGGGCTTGTATTCTTCTAAGAAGTGCGACATTCGCGCCACGATCCGCAAGACGGTCACCGTGCCGGCGGCGCCGGCGATGGCGAACACGACGGCCGCCGCGAGCGTCGAGGGCCACGGCACGCTGGCCAGCGCCGAGATGACGAACGCACCGGCCAGATGCATAACCGTGGGCGTACTAAAGGTCGAAGTCCCTTCTCGCTGAGCCTCCGGCCGAAGATCCGAGTCGATGAGCGTGATTACAACGAACATCAAGCCGGTAAGCGCCGCCGCCGAAGAGCCGGTAATGACATAAAAATTGGACCAGCTCGTGAATACCGTCGCGAACATCATCCGTTTAGTATAATCCGGTTGATGCCGTTACAGAATCGCGTGACGCCCTTTGGCCAGATTGTCGCGGTTTCGGGGCACGGGACGATGATGGGCAACCGCGGCGTGCTTCACGATGACCATCGCCGCATCGTCCGTCCGGCGGCCGGAAAGCGCTGGATAACGTGTCTGTTGCGGTATCGGGGCCGGCGTCGCGCGGTGATGGAGCCGCGGCGGTACACCCAGCTCTTTTTCCTCGACGAGGCGACGGCGTTTGCGGCAGGCCATCGACCGTGTGCCGAATGCCGCAACGAGGACTACAAAAGGTTTCGCGGGTTTTGGCAGGCGTGTTTCGGCGGCCGGGCCGGCGCCGACGATATGGATGCCGTTCTTGACACCGAGCGCGGCCGGGGACGAAGCAAGCCGGTGTGGCAAGCCGATATTCGCACGCTGCCGGACGGTGTTTATGTCTGCATCGAGGCAGCCGCCTACGTTCTGTGGCGCGATGAACTGGTGGCATGGGGCGACACAACGTACGGCTCGCGGCTGCCGCGCGCGCAATTTAGCGCGGTAGACGTGCTTACGCCGCAGTCAATAGCCGCAGTATTTGCGGCCGGCTACATCACGGGCGTGCACCCTTCGCTGTAGGAAGTCCTTATTTCGGCCCTTGCGCCGCAAGCGCGCGCATCCGTTCAAGGGCTGCCGAGGTAACCGCGATGCTGCCCGCGATTTCTTCGGCGCGTTGCACTTCAGCTTCGGCCGCTTCACGCGCTTCGCGCAGTTTTGAGGCGCGGCGCTCCGCTTCGCGTGCCTCGGCCTTTGCGGTGTCCGCCAGCGTGGAGGCTTCTTGCGCCCGGACTTGGCTTTCGCGCAATTTGAACTTCGCTTGGATGACAATTTTTTGCGCTTCGACAAGCCGTGCCTGGCACTCCGCGACCGCATCGTTTGCCGCGTCCAACGCTTCTCGGGCCGTGTTGAGCTCGCCGGTAGTCTGCGTGAGCTGGGCGTCGGCGCCGTCGCTGCGCTTGATCAGATCGTTTGCTCGTGCACTCGCCTCGCGTTCGGTCTGGGTTGCCGCGGCAACTGCGGCCCGGGCTTGCTCGATATTCACTGATTTGGCGAGCGCGGCAGCCTCGGCGGCCTCTTTGGCCAGCATCTCTTCGATATGACGGGCGTCGTCCAGCAGTTTCTCGAGCCGCTGCCTGTGCCCGTCGGCGCGCCGCACGGTTTCTTCAGGAAGGGCCGTTGAGGCAGTAACTCCATTTGTCGACATTGTGGCTCCATTTGTTGAGGGCGCCGCGGCGGGCGGCTCGTTGGAGGCGGGTGCCGGAGATTTGGAGGGAGCCGGCTGTTCGGCAAACGCGACTTCGTCGAGATCTAAGCCGCCCGAGGCGTAAAACTCGCTGTTTTCACGCGTGTTTGCCGCGAGCTCCGTCAAAACGTCATCCAAGCTCGGCTTCTGGTCGTCGCTTGGCTTACCGCTGCGCGCCCACGACGCCAAATCGGACACCAGGTTGCGCAGAGACTTATTGTCGGTGTGTTGCTTAGG
Source organism: Vulcanimicrobiaceae bacterium (assembly GCA_035656615.1). Classification (GTDB taxonomy): domain Bacteria; phylum Vulcanimicrobiota; class Vulcanimicrobiia; order Vulcanimicrobiales; family Vulcanimicrobiaceae; genus DASRSF01. The sequence continues at coordinate 1,922 of DASRSF010000201.1, forward strand.
TTCCGAAGCCACGATCGATCTCCGTTGACGTACCGAAAGGCACCCTCAAAGGGGAATCGGCACAAATGCGGCTGCCGCTGTAGCGCCGAAAGCGGTCTTATCCAAAGCATTGCAAAGTGCGACGGTGAAGGTAGCGTGATGGTAAGCAGTGCGAGCGGCCGGCTCTGGCCGATCCTCCGTTATGAAGAGTGGAAGCGGACTCTGGCCACGCTCCACTTGTGGACGCAGATCGTCGGGAAGATCCGCTTGCGCCAGGAGTTTTTTCTCAATCATTGGTGGCACGTAACATTATACGTTACTCCGCGCGGGCTCACGACCTCGATGATGCCGTATCAACAGGGCCGCGCGTTTGAAATTGAGTTCGACTTCATCAGGCACGTGTTGCAAGTAACGGACTGCAACGGTCCTCACGTGGAGTTCGCGCTTGAGCCGATGACCGTTGCTTCATTTTACAATCGGACCATGCGGGCTCTGGACCAGCTCGATCTGAGCGTAAAGATCAGCATGATGCCCAATGAGATCGCCGATGCAGTTCCGTTCGACCGCGACACCGAGCACCAATCCTACGATCGCGAATACGTCGATCGCTTCTACCGCGCGCTGCTGCAGGCGGATCGCTTGTGCAAGGCGTTTCGCTCCTCGTTTATCGGCAAAGCAAGCCCCGTTCATTTTTTCTGGGGAGGATTCGATTTAGCCGTAACGCGGTTTTCCGGCAGAACGGCGCCGCCGCACCCCGGCGGATTTCCCAATATGCCCGACTGGGCGATGCAAGAAGCCTATTCGCATGAAGTGCAAAGTGTAGGTTTTTGGCTAGGCGGCCCGTCGATGGAAGCGGCGTTCTACTCGTATGCGTATCCGACGCCGCAGGCGTTCTCGCAATCGCCCGTACGCCCCGCCGCCGCAACGTGGAACGCGCAGCTCGGAGAATTTCTCCTACCGTACGAGTCGGTTCGTACGGCGCCGGATCCCGATGCTGCGGTATTGGACTTCTTCAACTCTACGTATGACGCGGCCGCTACGCTTGCCCGTTGGGATCGCGCTGCGCTGGAACGGGCTGCGAATCCCGCACGATTGCAGCCGCCTTCGCTTCGCTAGGTATTTGTTTTACGATCCATCGCGCAGAAACGTATCGTTACCGATCCACCATGGCCATCTGGCGCTCGCTGTAGCGCGGCCCTGAAACTTTATCCGGAGCGAGCGCCGCATCGAGTTCGGCCATTTCCTCGCTCGTCAGCGTCACATTCGCAGCTCCCAGGTTTTCCTCCAAATAGCGCCGCCGTTTGGTTCCAGGAATCGGAACGATGTCCGGGCCTTTGTGGAGCAGCCACGCGAGCGCGATCTGCGCGGGCGTGGCACCTTTTCGCGCCGCGATTTCGCGAACGGCGTTTGCGGCGCGCATGTTGGCGTCGAAATTTTCTCCTTGATACCGCGGATCGTTACGGCGAAAATCATCTTGCGAGTATTCTTCCGCCCGTTTCACCGTACCGGTGAGAAAGCCGCGGCCAAGCGGCGAAAACGGAACGAGCCCGATGTTGAGTTTACGCAGCAGCGGAATGATCCGCGGTTCGAGATTGCGCTCCCACAACGAGTATTCGCTTTGCAAAGCGGAAATCGGGTGCACTGCGTGCGCTCGCTGGATCGTTTGTTCTCCGGCTTCGGACAAACCCAGGAAACGTACCTTGCCCTCCCGCACGAGCTCCGCCATCGCACCGACTGTTTCTTCGATCGGAACCGCCGGATCGACGCGGTGCTGGTACAACAGATCGATTCGATCCGTTTCAAGCCGTCGAAGCGAACCTTCGAGCGCCTCGCGGACGTGTTGTGGGCGGCTGTCTACGCCCGAGATGCCGTCTTTGCCGAAACGAAAGCCGAACTTCGTTGCGATGACGACTTCATCGCGCCGGCCGCGCAGCGCGCGAGCCAACAGTTCCTCGTTGGTGTATGGCCCGTATGCTTCAGCCGTGTCGAAAAAGGTGATGCCCAGTTCGAGCGCCCGGTGAATCGTGGCGATGGATTCGCGTTCGTCGCGTTCCTGGGCGCTGCCGTACGATTGGCTCATTCCCATGCAGCCCAGACCGATTTCGGAAACCGTAAGACCTTGCGTACCAAGCGTTCGAGTTTTTAACATGTTTCTCCATCTCATTCCCGCGGCGCCCGCGGACCCTTCGTTAGCAATGAAAGCGTTCCCAAGTACGTTCTCCGTGAACCTAAGCGCGCATCATACGGTAGGCAGCGATCGTCCCGTAACACAGCGCTGCGCCCACGCCGATAATCGTAACGGTAAGCGCCGTTCCGACGGAATACGCGTTCGGAGCCGCATTGTAGATGTCCAAGCCGCCGCCCCTAAACGCAGGCAGCAGAAACGGAAAGATTGTTTGCGCGGCGCTTGCCATCAATGCTGCCAGAAAAGCGGATGAAGCCGCCAACGCACCGCCGGCACGCTTTGAAGCGTACACGGCGATAAGTGCGGCCAGCGCTACCGCGGGCGCTATCCAAAGTCCGACGTGCGCTCCGATTGGGTGCGCGGCGATCGTTTCAACGGTTACGCCGATGAACAAGAGCAACACAACGGGCCACAGTGCGCGCATCAGCGTCTGCGCTCTTGGCCGAAGATCCGGATCTAGGCGCATCCACAAAAACGTCGCACCGTTCATCGAAAGCGCAGTAAGTGCGAGCGCTCCAACCGAAAGCGCATAACCGTTAAGCAGAAAAGTAAACGTTCCCGCGAAGTATCCCTGCGTGTCAAGCGGCACGCCGCGAACGATGTTTCCGAGTGCCACACCAAAAAATAAAACGAGTAGCGCACTCGAGAGCCAAAATGCGACATCCCAAAAGCCGTTCCAGATGTCACTAGTGAAGTAACCGCGCAGTTCAATGGACATGCCGCGTATCATCAGCAGCCACAGGACGATGATGAACGGCAAGTAAAACCCGCTAAAGGCTGCGGCGTAAACCTTCGGAAAGAGCGCAAAAAGGGCGGCGCCGGCCGCAATGAGGAAAACTTCGTTGCCGTTCCAAAACGGCTTGATGGCAGCAAAGGACGCGGCACGTCCCCGTTCGGTTTTTGAGAACCACAGGTGTACTGCGCCGACCCCCAAATCGTAGCCGTCGAGCATGACGTATGCCGTCAGCATCGCAGCCAGTACCACAAAGGCGGCGACATTCATTGTTCCGGCCCGTGCCCGATCTCGCGCAGCGTCAAGAATAAGAAGACCACACCTAACAAAAAATACATTCCGGCAAAGCCGATCGCGGTAAAGATTGTTTCGCCCGCCACCACCGTGGGCGAGGTTCCTTGCGAGGTGCGCATCAAACCATAGACGATCCACGGCTGCCGTCCGACTTCGGCCACCGTCCAGCCCGCTTCATTGGCGATATAGGGAAACGGCATCGCCAGCATGAGAATCCACAGCATCCAGCGGCTTTCGAATAAGCGCCCTCTGCGTAGCAAGACGGTAGCCGCGAGCATCGCGGCGAGAAAGAGGCTGCCCAAGCCAACCATGATGTGATACGCGTAGTACGTCAAATCTACCGGTGGACGGTCGGCGCTGGGGTACGAAGAAAGGCCGTTTACATTTGCACGGAAATTGCCGTACGCCAGAAAACTTAAAAGGTCGGGAACGTAGAGCGGATCGATGAGCACGCCGTGCTGCGTATCGGGCATTCCTAGAATCGCAAGCGGGGCGCCACGTTCGGACCTGAACTCGCCTTCCATTGCCGCGAGCTTTGCGGGCTGAAAATGCGTAACGTCCGAGCTGTCGCGGTCGCCTGTTGGAAATATGGCAATTACCGAGGCGATTATACCGACAGTCACACCAGCACGTACTATTCCTTGCGCAAAATCCACATGCCGGCGGTCAAGCAAGTAGTAAGCGCCTATGCCCGCCAAAATAAAGGCTCCGGTAAGCAGGGCGCCATCCAAAACATGTACGTATTGCCACCAAGCAAAGGAAGAAAGCAAAACCGCGCCGATGTTGCGCAGCTCTATCGTGCCGCTCTTGGTCACCACATATCCTACAGGGTGCTGCATCCAAGCGTTCGTCGCGACGATAAAGAAACCGGAGAGCCACGAACCAATCCAAATCAGAACTGCGCAGGCCGCATAAAAGCCGGGTGTCACGCGGTTTCTTCCGTAAAGAAATACGCCCAAAAAAACCGACTCAAGAAAAAAGGCGAACACACTTTCCATCGAAAGCGTCTGCCCAACGACTGAACCGGCCCGAGCCGAAAATCCCGCCCAATTCGTTCCGAATTGAAACTCCATCGGAATGCCGGTAACAACGCCGGCGGCAAAATTTAACGCGAAGATTTTGCCGAAAAACTGCGCGGTACGTAGCGCGGTCTGGTCGTTGTTGCGGATTCCTTTTACCGTGAAATACGCAACGAACGGCGCCAATCCCATTGTTGCGATGGGAAATAAGTAATGGAACATGATCGTAAAAGCAAACTGAATGCGATCGGCAATAAGCGCACTTTGCATCTTTACCACAGTAATGCCCAGGCGCGCCGAACACAAGGACCGATCCGGCCCGAGCGCATGTTCTTTCCATTAGAGGCGAAACTATATGACGTCGGTTGCCGTACCTCTATGCGAAGGCTACGGAGGGACCGACCATGCCTACGAATGCCCGGGCGCTTAGTTCGATGATGTGCCGGTAGTAAGTGCCTTCAACTCATCCATGGATTCGCGCATGTAGTACGCCAGGTCGCGATCGAGTGCCTCACTAGCCCAGCGTTCGAATCCAATTCTGAAGACCGTAACACCCATTTCTGCAGCAAGGCTTGCAGCGGGTTCTTTCACGCCGCGATGGCGCAACCCGGCCGCCAATGTTCCCGCAAGTGAGGCCAGCTTGATGCGCTCGCGCTCCTGAAGTTCCGGATTGGCGGAGATCACGGCTTGACGGCGCCGCGAAACTTCGCGCCGGATTGGCAGCAGCGGCGCAATCGCCGTCAACGCCCACCCCACCGCGTCGATCGGCGACAATGAATGCGGCGTGCGAGAGAGAGCAAGGGAAAGTTCGCGTTCGAGCTCACGGCTACCGGAAAACAATACTTCCCGTTTGTCCGAAAAATAGCGAAAAAAGGTGCGTTCCGTAAGGCCGGCCCGCTTGGCGATTTCGGCGACGGTCGT
>DASRSF010000202.1:0-3959 GCA_035656615.1 Vulcanimicrobiaceae bacterium
CAACAAGTTGATTGCCGCCGTGCGCGCGGGTAAGCGTGCGGTTCTCATCGTCGAGGACTCGGACGACAAGCTCAAATACATGTTCAGCAACGCTTCACGGGCTGAGGCCGTGAGCATGCTGGGCAAGGTTATCGAAGCCACCGGTCGCCGCTTGGCAAACGGCGAAGATTAGTTAAGCGGTCGACGGCGCAAAGAGCAAGCCGTCGATTTTCCCATCGCTTGTGAGCGCGAACTGATAGCGAAGCGCTCCATGCTCGAATCGAACGTCGAAGACGTAGACCGTGTCGGTAGACCGCCGGAAACTTTCGATGGGCACCATCGTCTGCACCGGCCCCAGTTCGTTCAGATCGGCTCCTATAACGACCTGGTCCGTTAAGTATTGGCTAAACTCCGGGGTCAGTTGCGTGCGGTCGATGTCGACCCGCGCCAGCCGCCCGAGCCATTCATCCGCCCGTTGCAGGATCACGTTACCGAACCGCGTGGGCGGCAGCGGCGCAACCGCGTCCAGCACGCGAGCCGCGACGCGTTCGGGCGACACTGTCGTCTGCGCGTGCAACGAGTCGGCGTTTGCCAGCACGATAACTGCGAGGTGCTGATCCGGCAGCAACCCGTTGATCGAATGGAATCCGGCAAGCTCGCCGTTATGCCAGAGGTAGCGCTGACCGCCGCGCTGATCGATGACCCAGCCCATGCCGTAATTCGTGCCGCCGGGGGCGCTCCCGGCGCTCCACATCTCGCGGACCGAATCCACCGTAAGAACCAGCGGCAGCCCGACATCCCACTTGGCAAGATCGTCGACCGTCGTCACGATGTCGCCGGCACCGAACAGCCACGAATCGTTCCAAACGCGCACCCGTTGAAAACGCCCGCGCGAGCGTGTATAGCCGACGGCCCGATCGGGTGAGATGCCTTGATCGCCGGCCAAAAACGTTGAGGTCATGATAAGCGGCTGAAAGATGTGTGACTGAAGAAAATCCGAGAACGGTTCACCGCTCACGCGCTGCACGATGAGCGCTGCGATCATGTAGTTGAAGTTGTTGTAGGTGAAATGCGCTCCCGGTGCGCCGGCAGGCTGCATATTGTTCACCGCCGCGATGACGTTGTCCAAACGCACCGGACGGTTGGGATCGTGATCGATTCCCGGAGCTTGCGTATAATCCGGAAGCCCGGATGTTTGCTCCAGCAGTTGTTGAATGGTAACGTTCTTGGCAATTCGCAGTTCGGGAACGTACTTTGTCACCGTATCGCTTAGCGCAATTTTCTTGTCTTGTACGAGCAAAAGTACTGCCGCGGCGGTGAACTGTTTGCTGACCGAGCCCGCGTAAAATTGTGTGGCCGGCGTCGCGCGCCGGTGCGTGCCCAGATCGGCAAAACCGAATCCTCGCGCATATACCAGCAGGCCTTCTTCGACCACGCCGATTGCCATGCCGGGAGTGCTGCCTGAATGTAATTCGCTTAGCCCGATCGCGTCGATGGCGCGCGCGGTTGCGCGTGTGAACGGCGGTGGCGTCGCCGGTGCTTGAACCGGCGCGACTTGAGCGGCGGCGCAAAATGGGGGCATGGCCAACGCAAAAAAGAGCATACAGGCGAACTCTTTGCGCATGGTTCCGCAGTTCGGTCGTGCGGATGCGGGCGCCTTCGGCAGATCGCTTCTTAACGCTTAATATACAAGGTGCGCACTGGCAACAACGGTATTGCCTTCCAGCAGCGCCAGTTGGTCCATCTTGTGGTTGACCGGAAGATACAGGGTGCCGCTCTCGCCGTGCATCGCCACGTTGCCCAGCATCTCCATCCGTCCGTCATGCACGTATGCGACCTGCATGCCGGGTCTGGGATGCATCACCACGACGTAATACCAGTCACCGCGGGGTCCGTACAAAACCTTCGCGCCCGCGGGCCGGTTTTGCGCCATGAACACGGCGCGATTAAATGCCGGGGCCGCCGCAATCCGGGCGAGGGCGCGCTCGTCTTGCTGGATCATTGCCGTAACCACGCGCGTGCGATCGACGGCAACCCACGTAGGAATGAACGCGATCGCAAGCGCAGCCGCAAATGCCAGACCAGCCAGACCCCAATGTTGCGCAGCCCGCACGGGCGCCGGCGCAACCGACGCGCGCAGGCGATCCCGCAGTTGCAACGATGGTTCAAAGAGCGGCTGTCCGGCGGCGACGTCGGCAACGGTGTTCTGCGCTTCGTCGAGCCGCTGCGCGCACGCACTGCACCCGGCGACGTGCCGTTCGACGAATTCTGCGCGCGTGTCATCGAGCGCGCCTACCGCGTACAGCTCGGCGTCTTCGTCGATGTGTTCGATCATGTAACGCTTCCCGAAAGCGCGTTTCCAAGTTTGCGTAAGCCCATCGATATTCGGCTTTTAATCGTCCCCAGCGGTTCGCCGAGAATATGCGCGATCTCGACGTGCGTTTTCCCGCCGAAATATGCAAGTGTAAGCGCCGCGCGCTGCTCTTGCGGAAGGTGGGCAAGTGCAGCGCGGACGCGCGCCTGCTCGACGAAATCCGCGATGTCGATTTCCTCGACGGATTCCCGTTCGTGCTCGATGCGCTCGGCAAGTTTGGCGCGGCGCGCCGCGGAGCGCTGACGCGAAATCGCGTCGTTGCGAACGCACACCACCAAAAAGCCGCGGACGGATCCGCGTTGGGCGGCAAACGCGTGCGGCGTTTTCCAAACGCGGACGAGGACGTCATGAACGCAATCCTCAGCATCCTCGGCGTTATGAAGCACGTTCAGCGCCACCGAGAACAGCAACGCACCGTACCGGCGGTAGGCTTCGTCGAACGCCCAAGATTCGCGCCGCGCAAAAGCCGTCGCCAACGAGGCTTCCTCAGCTCCCTGCCGGGACGTAGCCGACGCCGCCATGCCCGCACATCGTTTCGTTCACGCCAAATGTACGCCTGCGGACGCTTCGGGGGATGAGGCCGCTGCTTAGCTGGTAATGCCCTTTACTTGCCTACGGCTTGCCGCGCGGTGGAAAGCAGCGACCGGAATGCCGCGGCATCGGAGACTGCCAGCTCGGCGAGCGCCTTGCGATTCAGCGTGACGCCCGACTTCTTCAAGCCGCTCATGAAAACGGAGTACGTCATGCCTTCTCTGCGCACCGCCGCATTGATCCGGCTGATCCACAGCGCGCGGAAATCGCGCTTGCGAACGCGCCGGTCGCGATAGGCGTATGCCAGCGAATGCAGCAGCGCTTCGTTGGCGACGCGGTAGTTGCGGCGGCGTGCCGCGCGAAAGCCCTTGACGAGCTTCATGACTTTGCGGCGATGTTTGAGGCCGTGAAGACCACGCTTGATACGTGCCATTGAACAAACCCCTCCTTACAGCAAATACGGGATCGTCGGCGCTAAGCGCTTGAGATCTCCGGCGAAGACGGGTTGATCCTTGCGGAACTTGCGCTTGCGTTTGCGCGTGCGCTTGCTCATGATGTGGCCGCAACCGCTGAATTGATGACGGTGCAGAACGACGCCGTTCGCACTGACCTTCACGCGTTTCGCGGTCCCACGGTGGGTCCGAATCTTAGGCACTTGTGGTCTCCTTCGTCGTAACGTCGCTTTCCCGCGCCGGTTTGTGCTCTCGCTCTTTTTCGTGTTCGTGCTGCGAGAGGAACTTCGGCGGGCCGCTTGGCACGGGTCGCGGCGCTAGGATCATAAACATGTTTTTTCCTTCGAGCTTCGGATCGCGTTCAACGGTCGCTATCGGCATCATATCCGCAGCCATGCGGTCCAGAAGTTTGCGTCCAAAACTCGTGTACGTAATTTCGCGTCCGCGAAACATGATCGTGACTTTGATCTTGCTGCCGTCCAGCAGCAGACGTTCGGCCATGCGGGCCTTCGTCTCGTAATCATGCGTCTCGATCTTGGGACGCAGCTTCACTTCCTTGAGTTCGAAGCTCTTTTGTTTCTTACGGCCTTCCCGGTCTTTTTTCGACTGCTCGTATTTCAGGC
>DASRSF010000203.1:0-8688 GCA_035656615.1 Vulcanimicrobiaceae bacterium
GGCCCGCTAAGCGATGTCTTTGGGCGCAAACGGATCCTCGTTACGAGCGGTTTCGTGCTCGTGCTTGCAACGCTCGCGTGCGCAGTTGCCCCGTCGTTCTCGGCACTACTGGCGTTTCGCGGCCTGCAAGGCTTAGCGGTCCCCGGGATTTCCGCCGTTGCCGTCGCGTATATCGGTGATAATTTCCCGCGCGCGCGCACCGCAAGCCTGGTAGGAATGTATGTTGCGGCAAGCGGACTCGGTGGCCTGTTAGGACGTGTCGTTGCCGGTGTGCTCAGCGGGTATTTTGATTGGCGGACGGCGTTTTACGCGTTTGCCGTATTCACGCTGGCCGGCACGCTGGCAATGGTATTTGCACTTCGGCCGGACGCGCCGGGCCGCGGCAGTGAACATCGTGGGCTGTTCCGTGCATATGCCGCCATGAGCCGCCATGCGGCAAATGTACGCCTTCTGGCGGCATTCTGCATCGGCGCGCTGATCTTCTTCGCGTTCGTCGGTGTGTTTACGTACCTTCCATATCTGCTCAGTGCGCCGCCGTACCGGCTCGGCACGGAGAAGATATCGCTCTTTTACCTGGCGTACTTGGCCGGCGTCATCGTGTCGCCGGTTTCCGGCGGACTCTCTAGCCGGTACGGCGTGCGGCGGCTCATGACCACCGGAATTTGCATTGCGGGGGTTGGCGTACTGATGACGCTCCTGATGCATGTTACGCTCATCGCGCTTGGCGTGGTCGTGCTGGCGATCGGCATGTTTACGGTACAAGCGATTGCGCCGGCGTTCGTCAACATCACCGCCGCAGGCAACAAGGGCGGCGCGAACGCGATGTACCAAGTTTTTTACTATGGCGGCGCAGTCTTCGGTTCGACGCTGCCTGGACTAGCATGGGAGCACTGGGGATGGCACGGCACCCTCGCAGTTTGCATGGCGAGCCTTACACTCGCATTGGTGGCGACGTTTTTCATCGACCGCGCAGGCGGCTCGGCATTCGAGCACGAGCCTGTTCCGCTTCGCACCCATCTGCAGGTCGGTGAGTAGTGGGAAGAGCTACCGTGAAAGCGAACTCGTAAGGCATGCACGATTCCGCACGCTCCGTTGAGTTGCGCGTGCCCGCACACGCGTTGTTTTCACCGCTGGTGCGAACGGTCGTGGCGGACTGCGCAACACGGGCCCAATTAGAATCCCAACGGGTCGAAGCGGTCTCTACTGCTTCGGGGATGGCCCTTGAACTAATCGTGCGTGACGCAATCCCGGACGCCTCATCGGCGATTCGCGTGCGAACGGACTGGACGGCCAGCGAATTCTCCGTGTCGATATTTGAATTCGGATTACCGCTTGACGAATCCGCCGCTATGCACGATCCGGCGTGGCGCGACATCGTGGGGAATGTTGACCGCGCGCATTGGAAGATTCATGGGCGCAGCGGAACGGAACTCCGGTTGCGTCTCACTCGCTCGCTTACCGGCGATAACGGCGCACCGGTGGAACGGTACATGGAGGAACGTGCGCCCGAACAAACGTACACCGTGCGCCGGTTCCGGCCGCACGACGCGCTGGGAGTGGCGCGCGCGTTCTATCGCACGTGGGGATATCGTTATATTCTGCCGGCAGTCTACGTGCCGGAGCGGCTTATCGAGATGAACGCGCACAACGCATACATTTCCATGATAGCGCTTGATGAGAACGAAGAAGTCGTAGGCCACTATGCGCTTGAGCCCGTGGCGGAGAGTCCCATAGCTGACGCGTGCGGCGCGGTCGTCGTGCCGGCTCACCGCGGGCGCGGATTGCTGGAACGTCTTCGCCAAGCTGCCGAAGACGAAGCAATACGCCTGGGCTTACGTGCCTATTACAGCGAACCGGTCACGATGCACGACCAAACCCAGCGTGAAAGCGCAAAATTCGGTGCGTGCATTTGTGCCATCGTGCTGGGCGGTGATCCCGCCTGGTTCGTGCCCAAGCAGATGCGCGCCAGCGGTACAAACCAACGCCAAAGCTTCACGGTGTACTTTAAGGCGCTCGCTCCGCGAGAACGGCGGCTCATTTATCCGCCCGTGGCGCATAGCGAGATGATCGAGCGCATCTATGCAAACCTAGGCTTGCCGGTAGAGATTGGCGAACCGCTCACAGCCCCCGCACATGTCGCGGCCGGCATGTTGCACGTCGAGATGGTGCCATGCGAAGGATACGCCAAGATTGACGTGGCGCAAGCGGGCCCGGAAACCGCCGAGCATCTCTCACAAGCGATCCAAGATGTAGCCGCACACCGCAATATCGGCGCGATCTATGTTGACCTGCCGCTTGAACAATCCGGCTCGCAACCGCTTTGCGACTATCTGGAGCGGAGCGGCTTCTTCTTTGCAGGCGTAATTCCGTACGCCATGGCCGGTAGCGATGTACTGCGGATGCAGCGTCCGCTCACCGCTATCGATCTCGACCAAGTCACGATTATCGGCGAGTTCGGCACAGAGCTCAAACGCTACATCGGCGTGCAGATGGCCGCCATTCACGGCAAGTCAGTCCGCTAAGAGTGTTCGATGGATTACGCTTTGGTTATCTAAATGTTTTGAGGCCCGCCTCCGATATGCAGAGGATGGAGCCGCTCTTATTCTGCCTGGCATGCGGGCACGCTGTCTTTGCGCACGACCTCGAAGGTTGCGCTTCGCACCGAAAGGCTCAGACTCGATGGGCACCATGCTTTTGCGCTGTCGCGATTGATGAACTCGTCGAGAATCCACACCTTTGTACGTATGGCTCCCCGGAAAAGCTGCGAGAAGAATTTCTCGCGCTAGCCCATTAAGGGATACTATGAGCACACATGATTTGCCGTCGGCCGAGCGCTGCAAATGTGGCCACCTCCAATCGAACCATGACGCCGAAAAAAAGCGCTGCATCGTTTGCCACGCTACGGGCGGAATGTGTCGCGGTGAAAATAACCCCGTAGCCTGGCGGCACCAGCAAACGACACTTCGTAGGCGTTTCGACTAGACTGGTATCCCCTGGAATAGTTAAGCACGGCTGCCAAGAACAATGCGAACACTGGCGATGGCCAGGGCCCAAAGTGGTGCAACGGTAATGAGAAACGGGCGAAGCGTGTCACTGGCTGAATGCGAGTTGCGATCGAAGGCCCTAAAGACAAGAACACTCCCATAACAAAGCACGGTAAGCGCACAAGCGACCGAAATTGCTTTAAGGTTCTTCATGTTTACTTTGTATCACAAAGCAAACAGCAACGCAAGGCATTCACGCGTAATGTTGCATTAGTATGCCGCATGAGCTGACATTTAGATGCTCGCAAAGTGTCAAGGGCAGGGACCTAGGCAAAGCGAAAGCCGCTTGGCAAAATGCCGGAGCGTGATTACAAGCACCGATCGCTCGTAGATAAGTTGGGCGTAAAGCCGGGCTTGCGTATTGCCGCGATAAACATTTCAAGTCTTCCGTTCATCGATCTCTTGGCGCACGCTGTCGGGTCCAAGCCCTCCTTCTCTTTGCGCGGCAAATACGACATGGTCTTCCTGCAAATCGACACCATCAAAGATCTTTCTCGAATTCCTAACGTAGTCGAGCATTTGACCGACGCGGGCGCGCTCTGGGTATTTCATCCGAAAGGTAAGGATGCCGCAGTAAAGGACGCGGAAGTTCGCGAGGTCTATCTTTCGTGTGGCCTGGTCGACAATAAGATTAGCGCTTACACGGAAACACACACCGCAACGCGCTGCGTGATTCCTTTAGCGCGCAGATCCGGTGGCCGTCGGCAATGAGCAAATCGCGCCGCCGCCGTAAGGGGAAGCAAAGACGCTGGGACGTCAAGCGAACGCTTGGCCGTCGATAACGAACGCGCTTGATTTCTACCGTTCTTCGTGATATTGACATCGAAGTAGATACAGGCGCCTCCAGAGTAGTGACTATCCACTAACGATACGGGGCGAAACCCTCCGCGATCGACACCAACAACCCGTTACGAATCCCACCACAATCTATGGCTGGGTGGTGAGGTGTCTACAGCCCGATCCGGAGTCAGCTCATGACGACCATACAAGACAACGTCAAACGCTCAAGCTTTCTGTCAAAGACCGCGGCGTTGGCCGGTGCCTCGTTTTTCGACATCAATGGTCTATCGGCCAAAGCCGAGGAGGTTTCAAAAATGAGTAATTCAGCAAAGCCGAGCATCGTCTTTTGTCACGGAATTTGGGCCGATGGCTCAAGCTTTAGCAAGGTAATCGCACCGCTTGCGGCTCAGGGCTATGAGGTAATTTCCGCCCAATATGGCCTCAATACGAACGAGGATGATGTTGCGACAGTAAAACGCACCCTAGGACAAGTCAAAAGCCCATCTATTCTCGTAGGTCATTCGTACGGCGGCAGTGTCATCACAGCCGCAGGAACCGACGACCGCGTCGTGGGCCTTGTCTATATCTCCGCGCTCGCTCCCGACGTCGGCGCCGGCGAAACTTCGGAAAGCATATTGGGAAAATATCCCCAGTCACCGGTATTTAAGTACGTCGAACCCGCAGGTGGGCGCCTATGGTTGCGTCCCGACGGCGTCGCCAACGCCTTCGCTCAAGACTTGCCGGAACAAGAACAGAAGGTCGTTTGGGCGACACAATATCCGCCGGCTGCAGACCTATTTAGTCGAAATGCCCCGGGCACTGCTTGGAAACACAAACCGAGCTGGTATATCGTGGCTAAGAATGACCATACAGTGCAACCGGATCTCGAACGCTTTCTTGCGAAACGGATGAACGCTACTGTAACCGAAGCGGACTCCAGTCACGTGATAATGCTGTCGAAGCCATCTGTCGTCATCGAGGTGGTCCTCAAGGCCACAGCCGCGGCCCACCACCCAGTAGCGTAATCCCTGGCCAGAGAAGCGCCTTACAACCAAGGCGCTTTTTCTTTTGTCACGCCCGACGGCACTTGACTAGGGCGCGGGTTAGCTATTATTCTCACTAAGTGAGAACAAACAGGGCAGCCGCGCTTCGGGTTCTAGCCAACGACACTGCGTTTCGGATCGTCGCTGAACTGCGCGCGCATGGGCCGCGAACGACGGAAGCTTTGAGCGGCGCATTGCGGGACGTCGCGACGTCTTCATTGTACCGGCAGCTTGCTAAACTACGCGAAGCCGGCGTTCTTCAAGTGGTAGCCGAACGCAAGGCCCGCGGAGCAGTAGAACGTACTTATGCACTCGGGGAGCGCGGTGCGACGGTATTCGACGCCCAAACGCTGGCGAGTACGCCGGTTAAAACGTTGCGTTCGACGGTACGTAACTTGTTGACCACCCTGTTGACCGATGTTACGTCATTCATAGAAAGCGCGCAGTTTCGCAAGCGTCCGGCAAGCATTCTCGCCGGAGCATACGCGTGCGATCTCACGGACGAAGACTACCGCAAGGCGGCCGAAGGTATGCATCGCGCCCTTATCTCCGCGAAGAAACGCTCCGCGGGTTCGTCAAAAGCAGTACGTCGCGTCTTCTATGCGATCGCGCTGCCGCAGGTTCTGGGCGAATGAGCATCTCGCCGAACGTTTTTGACTATGCCATCGTCGTGTTTCTGGCTGTTGCCGGCATCGTTGAATTGTTGCTAATGCCGGCGTTCCGCAAGCAGCGGGTTCGAGGTTACGCATATATGATGTCGTATCTTTGGATTTCGGGCATCGGCGTTCTGGTACAGTGGAGCTTGACGGGCCGGCCCTGGAGCGCGCTGTTTCTCGGACCCGCGCCGGCTTGGCGCCTAGGGCTCGGATTTGCAATCGCGGCCGGTTACGTGGCGTATATGACGCGGCACCACTCCATCCTCATCAAACCAAAAGTACGGCCGCAAGTAGCGCGCGCGATGGCGTCGGTGGAATGGATGATGCCGCGCACGAGTGGGGAACGAATTATGTGTGCGGGCTTGTCTGTTGCTGCGGGCACCAATGAAGAAATAATTTTCCGCGGCTTTGCGCTCGCGCTATTAGGGCACTTTGTCGGCTTGTGGGGTGCAATACCGCTCTCGGCCGTTGCCTTTGGACTTGGTCATGCGTATCAAGATCGAAAGGCGATTCTACCGACTACGGTATTCGGCGTGGCGATGACGGGCCTGGTGCTGATCTCAGGTTCGCTGTTCCCGGCGATCGCGCTGCACATCTTCAACGATCTGGTTTTGACCGATGCGGGCTACTATGCCTTCGCAGATCCGCCCTAAATCCGGGACGGCGCTGAGTCGTCGTTAGCAACTAGCGAAGTTCCGAGAATACACCAGCAGGCATCGTCTGCGGGAACGCCATGTCGGTGAGTTCACGTCAAACGCGATCGTCTTCAGCGCCGCTCCCAACATTCTTACCGAAAGCGCCGCGTGCGCGTGTGTGACCATCCAGTAGGGGCCGGTTTGCCCTAGTGCGAGAGCGACATCGCCTTTGGCGCCCGTGCCGGCGAGGGTTGAGCCGAACAAGCGCAACCGGACCATGCACAGCCGCATTGACCGCGTCTCCACGATTGCGTCCATAAGCGCGCAGACATGACTTCAAGAGTACGCGGACGGCCGCGCAAATGTTTCGCCGAGAAAAACTGCTCCAGCGGATAGCCGCCGTACCCGGATGTGTAGGGCACCTCGCGTAGTTCGTTGAACGCGAGCCAGGCAACAGGAGGGTGTCGATGCGTAGATCTTTTACGCTTGTTTGCTGTTTGTGGTTCTGCTTAACGAATTCCGGCGCCGCCGCTGCGGAGCCACCACCAAACGAAGTCTCCGCAGTGACGATCCCGCCCGGCCAAGTGAACCGTGCCGTCAACGCGCTGGACCGCCTCGCGCAATCGCTGCTCCGCAAGACCGGTGTACCCGGCATGTCGATCGCGGTGGTTCGCAACGACAAGGTCGTGTATCTCAAAGGCTTCGGCGTTCGAAAGATCGGCACGAATCAGCCTGTCAATCCCGATACCGTTTTTGAATTAGCCTCTGTTTCGAAACCGGTCGGAGCCACGGTAATCGCGGCGTTGGTCGGCCGCGGATCGGTTAAATGGAGCGATGCGGTTTCCAAGTATTTACCGGGCTTCACGCTGTCTAATCCGTACGTCGGCCGGACGGTGACAATCGCCGATATGTACGCGCATCGAAGCGGACTTCCCGATCACGCCGGCGACTTGCTCGAAGATATCGGATACGATCGTGCGGCAATTATTCAACGCCTTGCGCAAGAGCCGCTTTCACCATTCCGCATTTCCTACGCGTACACGAACTTCGGTTTAACCGCGGGCGCACAAGCTGCGGCCAACGCAGCGAAGACCGATTGGGCAACGTTATCCAATGACTTGTTGTATCGGCCGCTCGGGATGCGATCTACCAGCTCTCGTTTCGCGGATTACGAACGAGCGCGCAATAAGGCGACGATTCACGCCCGCATCAACGGGCGCTGGGTTGCCAAGTATGTTCGCGACGCCGATGCGCAATCGCCCGCCGGTGGCGTCAGCTCGAGCGCTCGCGATATGGCGCAGTGGCTGCGTCTGGAGTTGGCAAACGGAAAATACAACGGCAAACAAATCGTCGACGAGCAGGCGCTGCTCGAAACGCGCATACCTGCTTCGGTAAGCGTACCACCGAGTTCGCCGATTGCGCGCGCCGGATTCTACGGACTGGGCATCAACGTGTCATACGATAAGGCCGGCCGCGTTCGGCTAAGCCATTCCGGCGGGTTCGCCAGCGGCGCTGCTACAAATGTGCTCATGCTGCCGTCGGAACATCTGGGAATCGTCGTGCTGACCAACGGCATGCCTATAGGCGTTCCGGAAACGCTTACTGCGGAGTTCATGGATTTGGCGCAGTTCGGGCACATCGAACGTGATTGGTTTTCCGGCTATTCACCGCGCTTCGCCAAAATGGATGTAAACCACAGTGTTCTCGCGGGAAAACATCCGCCTGCAAACCCGAGGCTCGCCCTCTCCAACGCTGCGTACACCGGAATCTATCAGAACGCGTTTTACGGGCCCGCCCAAGTGCGCTTGCGAAACGGGCGGTTAGTCATGCTCCTCGGACCGCGATCGCAGGTGTTTCCCCTGACGCATTGGGACGGCAACACTTTTGCGTACTATCCGACCGGCGAAAATGCCGTCGGTATAAGTTCAGTGACATTTTCGGTTAGCGCGGGCCGCGCGCGATCGCTGGTTGTCGAATACTTGAACGCGGAAAAGCTCGGTACGTTCACCTTGTCACCCTAACCATGGGCATCGTGCGCAAGTATTTGGCAAGCATCGTCAAGATCTGGGGCCGCCACCGCGTTTCGCGCGTGGCGGCGGCGCTCGCATTTTACGCGATCTTCGCGCTTGCGCCCGTAACGTTTTTGGTCCTGCTCGTGGCGCGCACCGTGGCGGGACCCGAACGCGTGCTCAAGGTCATCGATGGCGAATTGGGGCCGCTCATCGGTAACAAAGGCACCCAGGGTGTCGACCAGCTCGTACGCGGTTCGCAGCACCAAGCGCACACGCTCCCGCTTGCACTTGCCGCCTTTCTTTTTATCATCGCCGCAATCGCCATTTTGATGCAAGTGCAAGAGGCGCTTGACGACGTCTGGGGGATTACCGAAGGGAAGCGCGGTGGCCTAAAGGGCGTGCTCCGGCTTCGCCTGCACGTTTTGCTGATCGTGCTCGCGACCGGATTGCTTGCCGTCGTCGCGCTCTTTACCGGCATCATGCTCGGGCGAGCTGCCGGCTTCGGCGTTAATCTGGCG
>DASRSF010000204.1:0-21286 GCA_035656615.1 Vulcanimicrobiaceae bacterium
TGGCGTTTCTGAAACTCGATCAGCGCCCGTACAAATTCGTCCTTATCGAAGTCCGGCCAATACACCTCACTCATGATCAGCTCGGTGTACGCCACTTGATACAGCAGGAAGTTTGACAAGCGGTGCTCACCGCCTGGTCGGATGAGAATATCGGGGTCCGGCAAATCCGCCGTATACAGATAAGATGCCAGCACACGCTCGTCAACGGCTTCGGCCGCGAGCCGGCCCTGCGCCACATCCTGCGCAATCGCAACGACGGCGCGCTGCAGTTCGGAGCGCGCGCTGTAATTCACCGCCAGGTTCAATAGCAGCCCGCTGTTCGAGGAGGTGCGCTCCATCAGGTCATCCAGTGCGCCGCGGGACGCGGGCGGCAACGCGCGGTACGCGCCGAGCACGTTCACCCGCACGTTGTTCCGGCATAGCTCGGTGAGCTCATTCTGCGCGAAATACACGCACAGGTCGAGCAACAGCGAAATTTCGGTAGAATCGCGCCGCCAGTTCTCCGTCGAAAAACCGTAGACGGTCAAAATGGGGATGCCGAGATCGCTGGCGGCGCGCGTAACCTGCCGTAAGGCGACCATGCCGCGGCGGTGTCCTTCGATAACGGGAAGGCAGCGATGCTTGGCCCAGCGGCGATTTCCGTCCATGATGATCGCGACGTGACGCGGTAATCGTTGATGGTCGAGCTGTTCGGCCAGCGAAGGCAGCACACCGGAAATCATCATCGCGGTTCCAACCCGCAGTATGACTCGTAACCGCAAACGAGTTCTATCGTAAAGGCCTGGCCGGTATTGTGCGCCACCGGACGCGCGCGCAACACGCGCAACACTCCACGTCCCATAAACGCGCCCACGGGCGCGAGAAGGGAAAACCGCACCGGATGGCCGGCCAGCGAACGCCGTGCCTGGCGTTCGGGCATAAGGGCAAGATCTTCCAGTGAAACTTCAGCGGTCACGAGGCCGCTCAGACCTCCATGATTTCTTTTTCTTTTGCGGCGATCAGCTGATCGATTTCTTTGACGAACCGATCGGTCAACTTTTGCAATTGGTCCTGCATTCGTTTGCTGTCGTCTTCGGTGATCGCGTGATCTTTGAGCTGCGCCTTTACGTCATCGTGCACGCGGTGACGGACGTTGCGTAGCGCGACCTTTCCGTCTTCGCCCTTTTTCTTAACGACTTTGACCAGGTCTTTGCGACGTTCTTCGTTCAGCGGCGGGATTGAGAGCCGTATCTGGTTGCCGTCGATGTTCGGGGTTAGGCCGAGGTCGCTTTTCTCGATGGCTTTGCGGATCTCGCCGACCGTACTTCTGTCGAATGCTTGAATAATGAGCGAGCGGGCGTCGGGCGTGCTGACGGTCGCGACTTGCTTGAGGGGCACCGATGCGCCATACGCTTCGACGTGCAAGCGGTCCAGCAGCGCAGGGCTGGCGCGTCCGGTGCGGATCGACGCGAACTCGCCGCGCGTGACTTCAACGCACTTTTGCATACGGTTCTCCGCGTCTTTGAAGCTGTCTGCCATTCCTTACTCCTACGTTCCTTAAAAGGGTTGGGACGACATGGCCGGGCTCAAGCTGTCGATTTTACCGACCAGCGTGCCAATGGATTCGCCCCACACGACGCGGCGGATATTGCCCGCCGTAGCCATGTCGAAAACAATGATCGGCAGATTGTTATCCATGCAGAGCGTCAAGGCGGTGTTGTCCATCACCTCCAGACCGCGCTGCAACACTTCAAGATATGCCAATTGTTCGAAGCGGGTTGCTTCGGGGTGTTTTTTGGGATCGGCCGAGTAGATGCCGTCCACTTTGGTGGCCTTTAAAATTGCTTCTGCGCCCACCTCGACGGCGCGCAGCGCGGCGGTGGTATCGGTGGTAAAATACGGGTTGCCGGTACCCGCCGCGAAAATAACGACGCGGCCCTTTTCCAGATGCCGGATCGCGCGCCGGCGAATATACGGTTCTGCGATTTGATGCATGGCTATGGCCGTTTGAACGCGAGAGGGCACGCCGATGCGCTCGAGCGCATCCTGCAGAGCCAACGCGTTTATCACGGTCGCCAGCATGCCCATGTAATCGGCCGTGGCGCGATCCATTCCGGCTTCTTCGTGCACTTTTCCGCGCCAGATGTTGCCGCCGCCGACAACCACCGCAACCGAAACACCGTCGCGATGGACCTCGGCGATTTGGTGCGCCATGTCCTCGGTGGTGTGCACGTCCACGCCGGTCTCGGTTCCGGAAAATGCCTCGCCGGAGATCTTCAGCAGGACGCGGCGGTACTTTGGTGCGGCGGTTTGCAAGCGGCGTTACTCTCCGAGTGCGTATTTTGTGAAACGGCGTACCTTTATCTTCTCACCCAGGACCCCGACCACGCTGTTGATGAGGTCCAGCACACTCATCGAGTCGTCCTTCACAAACGGCTGGTCGAGCAGACAATGCTCTTCGAACCATTTGTTCAACTTGCCCTGGACGATCTTCTGCGCGACCTCGGCGGGTTTGCCGGCCGGCACGTTGGCGGCAAGCTCCGCGCGCACATTCTCGAGGACATCGGCCGGTACGCTTTCGCGGTCCACGTACTGCGGGGACATGGCGGCGATATGCATCGCGATGTCGCGCGACAGCTCGCCGAATTTCGGATTGCGGGCGACGAAATCGGTCTCGCTGTTCACCTCGACGAGTACGCCGATCTTGCCTCCGGCGTGGATGTAGCTTGTGACCAAACCCTCGTTGGCGACGCGCTCTTCCTTTTTCTGTGCTTGCGCCGCGCCGCGCTTGTGCAAGATTTCCTTGCCCTTTTCGAACTCACCGTTCGCTTCGACGAGCGCCTTGCGGCACTCCATCATCGGCGCGCCGGTTTCTTCACGCAAGCGCTTGATTTCTTCTGCCGTCGGCTTATAGCTCATGGCGGTTGACACGTATCGACTCCAATGGTTGTGAGGGGTAAATTAAGCGCCGGCTTCGGCGTCGGCCATCGTTGTAACGGTTTCTTCCTGCTCGGGGAATGCCTCGTATTCCGGTACTTCACCGTACGCCGCGGCATCGCTCGAACTCTCGGTTTCCGTCTTGCCTTCGATAATCGCATCCGCAATCTTCGAGACCATCAACTTGACGGCGCGAATGGCGTCGTCGTTGCCCGGAATGGGATAGTCTATCTCGTCGGGATCGCAGTTGGTATCGATGACGGCGATAATCGGGATCTTCAGTTTGCGCGCTTCCAGCACGGCGATCTGCTCTTTTTTCGGATCCACGATGAAGACCGCGTCGGGCAAACGGTGCATATCCTTGATGCCGCCCAGAAACCGCTCGAGTTTGTTCATTTCCTCGGTGAGTTTTGCGACTTCTTTCTTAGGAAGACGGTCGAAGTCGCCTTGCTGCTTCATGTTCTCGAGTTCGCGCAATCGCGAGATGCGCTTTTGGATCGTCGAAAAATTGGTAAGCGTTCCGCCGAGCCAACGTTGATTGATGAAGAACGTGCCGGCGCGTTCGGCTTCTTCTTTCACGACGTCTTGCGCTTGCTTTTTGGTGCCCACGAACAGCACCACCTTACCTTCGCGCGACATCTGCTTGACCGCTTCGTACGTCTCGCGCAACTTCTGTACCGTGAGCGCGAGGTCGATGATGTAAATGCCGTTACGCTCTTGGAAGATGTACGGCTTCATCTTCGGGTTCCAGCGGCGCGTCTGGTGACCGAAGTGGACGCCCGCTTCAAGCAGGGCGCGCATGGAGATAACTGACAAGGTATATCCTTTCTGGTCCTCGGACCGGGTGCCGTCCTGGCGCCGATCGCTGGTGAGGCCATACCACCCCGCATCCGTGCCGGGTGAAGTGAAAACAACCGCCAGAGTATAGCACGGCGGCTTCGGCATTGTCACCCGGCGTGGGAATAATGCGCTGGTGATTCAACCGAACAATCAGTATCAACCGCCGCTGGAGCCTTCGCAGCCTGTCACCCCGCCGGCAAGCCAGCCGGAGCCCGCTCCGCCGCCTGATCAGCCGTTCACCGTGCCCGACCCCGGCGTGCCCGAGCCCGAGCCGATGATGCCGGAGCCGCCCACGGAACCGCCGTCCGTCGAGCCGGCCGCCTAGGACTCCGCCTAGGACTCTTTGGTCGTTCGCTTTCGGGGATGCAGCGTGGCCCGGTCCACGGGGGCGTTTTCAGTAGGCGCCAGGCCCGCAGCCGAGCGGTTCGTCCGCTGAATCTCCTCGTAAATCTCCGAGCGGTGCACCGCGATGTCGCGAGGCGCTTCGATACCGAGTTTGACTTGATCGCGATCAACGGCGACGACCACGACGCGGACATTGTCGCCCACCATAATCGATTGGTTGACTTTGCGGCTCAGGACAAGCATGAAGTGCCCTCCTTGGCATGGCGCGCCGGGCGGCGCGCGCGGCTCGATCTTGGGAGCCGCCTTCTATGCGGAGTGCAGGGTTTCCGCCGTCGCCGTAGGGACCGGCTCGCGCACGGAGTACGCCGGTGTATCCAGCATGACTTGGCGCGCCCGCCGCGTCTTGAGGTTCACCACGATCGGTGCAAGCAAATTCATGGTAAAGCGCGTTTCGGTTCCCGGTGTGCATACCACGCACAGAATGGAAAAATCATCGGGGTCGCTCAGATCCAGCCCCACGACCGCATACGCGGGGAGCAGCGGATCGTAATTCGGAAAGAAACGCCACGGGTCGCCGGTCGGCAGCGCCACGGCCGGGTCCTCGAGCGATTGCAGCCATACCACGTCGGGGTTACCGGGGCCGGAAAGCGCCAAAAATTGGCGCAGAGAATCAAAGCCCGGAATGCCCCACGGAAATTCGATGACGTCGGCTTCCTCAAAGCTCACTTCACCGAAGCGGCTGCTCACGAACGTTTGTTCCATCACGTAAGCAATATCGGCACGGCAGGCACCCCTGAGCAGTCGCGCCAGTGTTAAGTCTTCGATTAGAGTCCTTTGAAGGCGTACGAGTAATTGCGCAGGCTGGGCCAGAGCTGCTGTAGCGGTCGCGGCACCGACGGATTGGTCAGGACCCAGATAGGCAGGTTGTTTTCATACGGCATGGCGTCGGGCGAGGCATACACCGCCGCACGATGCACGGAGCGATACACTCCCGAGGACATCAGCTCCGGCCCATTGAGATCGACCACGGTTTCACCGCTGAATCCGCGCGGCCCCCAAATCCAATAGTTATTGTTGCCGCTCAAGGCCGGCGGCAATCCGTATGCCCCGCCGTAGAGATCGATTGCGGCGGCCTCGCCGAAGTTGTGCGCATATATGGCGGCATGGGCGCGCTGAGCGGGCGGCAACGAACGATACACCTGCGCAACGCTGCGCGTCATCGCCTGCCAGCCGGTCATCTCCGCATAGTATTGGATGGGGATGGCGTTGCTGGCGTCGTTTTCCGTGTGGAATCGAATGTGAAAGAGGGAACCCGCAACCTGCTGATACGCAATGAACGTTTGCAGCGGCAGCACGGGAAGAACGAACGGCGTGGACGGAATCGCAAATGCCGCGATCACCGCAACGATCGCAATGCGCCAAGCGCGGCGTAGACCGGTCCAGCGTTCGATCGGAACCGCACCGGCGGCAATTAGTATCGGATAGACCGCCGCCGGATAGTATGATTTGGCGTTGAGCGCCCACATGATCGCAATCAGAAATACGTATGCAATCCCGAGAAACCGCGTGCGCGGCTGATAGAGCAGCCAGCCCAGTCCAATCAGCCACACAATCGATAGGAGCGGGCTCATCACCATGATTTGCTGGAACGGAAACGGCGGCCAGGTCAGCAAGAACTTCCCGTAGTCATTGTGCAGCAGCTGCAACATCGGAAAGTGATAATGCCACTGCCAAACAATATTCGGGATGAGCAGCGCTACGGATAACAGGGCACCGCAAACAAACCAGGCGGACTGCAGCGCGCGCCGCTGCTGCGTGAGCCACATCGCGGCAACCAGTGAAGCGGCAAAAAATGCCACGGTGTACTTCGCGTACGCCGAGAACGCCAGCAGCACGCCGGCGAGAATCCACAGCCGCGGACTTGCGCCTTTCGTGATTCGCAGCACGATCAGCGCGATGAGCGGCCACGTGGCCATTTGAATGGTGTCCGGCGAAAAACGCGATCCGAACGCCATGAGCTGCGGGGAAACAATCACGACTGAACAGGCTACGACGATTGCAAACAACCCGCCGCCCAGTTCAACGACGAGTAAGGCCGTAACGTATGTGCCTAGCGCGGCAAAAACCGCGGGGATGGCGCGCAGCGCGAAGAGCGAGAGGCCCCACGTCTGCGAGAAGGCGGCCAGCAATGGTGTAATCGGCGGTTGATCGACGTAACCGAAATCCGGATGACGCCCGCAAATGATGAAGTACAGCTCGTCGCGGAAGAACCCGTAGTGCGCGTTCGCACCCAAGTGCAGTGCCAGCGCGATCAACGCGCAGATTCCGGGCGCATAACGCGCGACGCGGACCGCGCGGCGTGCGGCCGGGCGGACCTCCGAGATGCCGGTGTCTATGGGTCGATCGAGCAGCACGCTTGGCTTCTTACCCTTCCCTCGCCACGGATACCCCTTAAGCGAACTGCGTGGCGTGCAGGCGCGCGTACGCGCCTCCCTTGGCCAGCAGCGCTTCGTGCGATCCCATCTCGAGAACCCGGCCCGCCTCGATGTAGAGAATTGTATCCGCACGACGGATCGTCGACAAACGGTGAGCAATAATTAGCGTCGTTCGCCCCGGCAATAGCCGGTCCAACGCTTGTTCGATCAGCGCTTCGGAATGACTGTCGAGCGCGCTTGTCGCCTCGTCCAGTATAAGGATACGCGGATTGCGCAAGATCGCGCGGGCGATTGCGACGCGTTGACGTTGCCCCCCCGAAAGGCGCAGGCCACGCTCGCCGACTTCGGTTGCGTAGCCGTCGGGAAAGGTTCGAATGAATTCCTCCACGTTGGCTTCCCGCGCCGCCTCGCGCACTTCCGCGTCGGTCGCTTCCAAGCGTCCGTACCGGATATTGTCAGCGATGGTTCCGCGAAAAAGCTGTGCCTCTTGCGGAACGATGCCGATGGCCGTGCGAAGATCCGCCAGTCGCAGATCATCGAGATCGACTCCGTCGATCGTGATGCGCCCGCTTTGCGGCTCGTAAAATCGCGGAACGAGATTGACGATTGTGGTCTTTCCGGCGCCGGAGGGACCGACCAGGGCGACGATCTCACCGGCGGCGATCGTCGCGTTGAAATCGTCCAGGACCGCGGGCTCATCGACGGTGTACGCAAACCGAACGTGCTCGAACGTTATTTCACCCCGGACATTTGTGAGCGAAACCGCGCCGGGTTTGTCGGCCCGCTCTACCGGCAGGTCGAGAATTTCGTAAACGCGTCCCGCGCCTACAACCGCCTTCGTAAGATCGCCGACGAAGGCGGCAAACCGGTTCATCGGATTGATAAGGTTGGCCAAGAGGCCCCAATACATGAACAGTTCGCCGACGTTCAAACGGCCCACGACGACTTCACGCGTCGAAAGCCAAATGATCGCGACGATGGCGCTGCTCATCAACGTCGAGAGCACCAACGGCTGCGTTTGGATGAATTGGGTCAACTTCATGTACGTGCCGAAGTATTCATCGTTTCGGCCGCCGAAGCGCGCGGATTCATAGTCTTCGCGCCCGAACGCCTTGATGATGCGCTGCCCGGTGAGCGCCTCGCTGAGCGTCGAATTCAAATCGGCCACGCGCTGCTGCGAGCGCAGCGTGCTAGCCGAAATCAGCCGCGAAAAACGTGAAACGGCAATGGAGATAATCGGCGCCACGACGATAAGCGAACACGTCAGCAGCCAATCCAGCTTCACCATTACCACGAACGACGATAAGAACGTAACGCCGTTGGTGAGCAGTTGCGGCAGCGATATGCTGACCGCGTCCGTCATCATCTGCAGATCGCTGCTGAAGCGCGAGATCAATTCACCCGGACGCCAGCGCGCGAATTCCCCCAGCGGCAAACGAAGCACCCGCTCGAACAAGCGCGCGCGCATGCGAGCGATCAAGTGCTGGCCGCTCCAGGCCATCAAGTATGCTTGCCCGTACGTCGCCAGCGCCCCGACGATAAGCGCGCAAAAAATCAGCATGAGCATGGCGTAGAGGGCATGCACGTCGGGATGACGAGCGGTGATGACGCGGTTGATGATCTGCCCGAACCCCCATGGCGCCACCAAATTGGTAAGCCCGCCTATCGTTCCCATGGCGATTGCCACCAAGAGCCGGGGAGCATATGGGCGGGCGTCTCGTGCTAGGCGCGAGAGCGTCTTGCCGCTGGTCATCACGACGGTTCGCTTGCCGCAGACGGGGTCTGAAACCTCTCGCGAGGCCGCGCAGTACATGGAGATGAAAGCGTCACTTGGAGAAAATTGTGGACTGCTTCTTTCATTCGAACGTTCCGTCGGTCGCAGCGTGCGTCGACTGCAGTAAACCAATCTGCGCAACGTGCCGCGACAGCTCGGGCACCTGCCCCAGCTGCCGCTTAGCGGCAAAAATCGACACCGCGACCGGTACCCGAAGGGCCGTCGCGGGCGAGGTACCGCCCCGCTCGCAGCAATGGTGGCAAAACGCACCGCCCCCGCCGCAGCAACCTGCGGCCCAGCCGCGTGCTGCCGTCGCCGAACCGATGGATCCGCCGGAATCGCGCGCGCTTATTGCGCTGGGATATCCGCTGTGGCCACTGGCACTCATCGGTCTATTCGATCGCAAACAATCGCGAAGCTTACGCAAACACGCGTATCAAGCCCTTGGTTTTAACGTCGGCATGGCAGCGTTGTACGGCATTCTCACGCTGCTGACGGGCATTCCGCTGCTTGGCATCAGCGCGGGCCTGCTGTTGGCCTTTATTCTGCCGGTCTTCGTCGTCCTGAGCGTCTACTACGGAATCAAAGCATGGCACGGCGACGAGGTGCACGTGCCGATCATCAGCGATTGGCTTGACGATCGCATGCCCGCGTCATGAATGCGGTTCGCCCGTGAATTGCTGATAACGACGCAGAAATTCGCGCGCCGCCCGTTCGTGGTCGATAACCGGTTGCGGATACGGATTTTCCGCAAACAGCGGTAACTCGATTTGCGCATCGCCCGTCCTGGGAATTGCAATTGTCCCGGCGGGCAGATGTGCGAGCTCCGGTATCCACGTCTTCGCATACGCCCCGTCCGGATCGAAGCGGCGAGCCTGTTTGCGTGGATTGTAGATGCGCGGGTACGCGGCCAAGTCCGCGCCCACGCCGGCAATCCACTGCCAATTCCCAAGGGCTAACGCCGTGTCGTCTTCAATCAAATAGCGGTCCCACTCGGCCATGCCGGTGCGCCAATCGACGCCCAAATCGAAACAAAGAAATGAGGCCGCAATCGTACGAACGCGCGGATGCATCCATCCGGTCGCGTGCAGCTGCCGTATGCCGGCGTCTACCAGCGGATAGCCAGTGCGTCCGCTGCGCCACGCTTCCAGCGCCGCATGCGATCGGGTGAACGGAAATGCGCGCATCTTTTCTTGAAGCGGTTGCCGCGCGGTTTGCGGATTGTACCATGAGAGCTGCAGAAAAAAGTCGCGCATCGCAAGGGAGCGAAGAAATAACCGCAATGACGCACGTTCCTCAGCGAGCAAGAACGGGTCGTCCATCCGTACGCGGGTCGCGCGCACGACCGCCCGGGCGGCAATCGTTCCAAAAGAGAGATCCGCTCCCAAATGCGAGGTTCGATCGTCGGACGGAACGCTGAGCGCGAATGCGTACTGCAGCGCGGCGCCATTCAAGAACGATTCCAGCCGTGCCTGAGCCTGACGGCTGCCCGCCTCAACCGGTGAGATCGCGGAACTGAAATCGCCCGTCTGCGGCAGCCGTTCGCTCTGGACGCCCGCGGGCGCAAACCGCAGAAGCAACGGCAGTTCGTACGATGCGGGCTGCAATTCGCGCCAGAGTTCGAAATACGGAACAAACGCGCGGTAACCGTCTCCCGCCGACGGGCGTGCAGCGGTCGTTTCTTCAGGAGCGATCGCGGGCGCGTCATGAACCGCGCTCGCCCGCAAGCCCGCTTCTTCAAGAGTCGACTGCACGCGCTGATCGTCTTGAATCCCCGCTGCGTCGAAACTTGCGCTCCACGCGACGGTTTTCGCACCGGCGGCCTTGGCGATGGTTCGGAGCGCCGGACCAGCAGCGGCTGCGCGCCGCACGACAAGCTTGCTTCCGCGCTCGCGAAGCGCCGCATCAAGCGCCTGCACTGCTCCGCAGTAAAATGCCGCGCGGCGCGCGGACGCGGACAATCGTTCTTCCAGGCGGCGATCCACGATAAGAACCGGCAATACCTCGCCCGCAGCTGCGGCGGCCGCTAAACCGGCATGATCGTCCAAACGCAAGTCGCGCGTAAACCGGTAGACGGCAACGGCCACTTACAAGGACTCCACGTACGCGGAGACATCGCGAACCTGACCTTTGGTCATGCGGCTTGGATACAATTTAGGCATCGGCGCAGCGGGATCCAGAACGATCTCCTGCACTTGCGCAAATGACTTGCGGCGCGCCTGGTCAACCAGCGAGGGCCCGATTCCGCCTCCGGCACCGCGCACACCGTGGCATGCCGAACATTCCCGCTCGTACACCAATCGGCCGCGCACAAGATCGGCGCCGGGAATTGGTGATGGTGTAGCGCGCCCGTGACCGCGACCGGCGCCGCACGCACTCATGCAAACGCACAGCGCGAAGATTGCGGCCAAACGCACCCTTCTACACACGCAAGGAACGTTATTGGATCTGCTTAGGAATCCCCTCGAGATCGTTGTTGGTCATCCGGAACGTAAACGCGTCGTTGTACACGCCCGGAACGGCACGGCCATCCACCGTCTTTGGTGAGTAACGTACCTGCATCGCGGCTTTGCACACCGCCACGTCGAGCACAGAGTACCCCGAGCCCTTGGTGATGATGCATTTCGTCGGAACACCGCGTTCATCGATCAGTACTTGAAAGACTGAGGTACCTTGGGCACCCTCGTCATACGCGATCATCGCCGGGTGCGGCGAAATCGCCGTTTCACCGCCCAGCGGCACGGCCTCGCGAATCTGACGTTGCGAGAAAACCTGCAATAGTTCGGCGCGATGGGTCACCGTTTGCGGCGCGCTTTGGCTTAGCGAGGTCGTTGTCGTCGTCGATACCGTACGCCATGTGTCGGTGTCGCGCAGGCGCCGCCACACCGGCACATTCGAGGACCAATGGCGAACCGAGTTTTGCCGGGGCGGGGCGTGAACCGTGACTTCCGCAATCGGTGCGGGCGTCACATTGGCCGCAATTACCGGCGCAGCGGATAGCGGCGCGGCAGCAGGCGCAAGCTGAACGATGTTATGCTGTACGATCAAGCCGCGCTGCGGCTGCGCAGCGGGTCGCTGTGGAGCGACCGTACGCTGCTCGATTACCGGCCGCTCCCGCGACACATTTGCATCCGCAACCATGACGCGCGCCACTGCCGGATGAGGCACCGAAGTTCTCTGCGGTACGAGCGCATGCACCGCCGCACCGGCAAGCACCAGCGACGTGACACCCGCCGCAGCGAAGCGCCACCAACGGTAACGCCGGCTCGCACGCGCCGTACTAACGCCTTTGAGCTGCGGCTCCCACACTTCGCTTTCACGAGCGTCGGCAACGGTGCGCGCAACCCGTTCGATCTCCCGCTCGCCGCCGAAGGTGTTCAGGCACGGCGCGCATTGCGCGATATGCCGCCGGTACGCGAGGCGCTCTTCTTCGGTTGCCTCGCCGAGCGCGATTGCGCCGGCTAAGGCTTCAATACGATCGCAGTGCTGCAACGTCACGCACTCTCCGCCATGACAACGCGCAGCGTGCGCATCGCCCGGCAGACCCGCTGACGAACCGCGTCGGGAGAGGTTCCCAGAATCGCGGCCG
The DNA here is from genome assembly GCA_035656615.1 of Vulcanimicrobiaceae bacterium. Lineage (GTDB taxonomy): Bacteria > Vulcanimicrobiota > Vulcanimicrobiia > Vulcanimicrobiales > Vulcanimicrobiaceae > DASRSF01. The sequence continues at coordinate 11,900 of DASRSF010000204.1, forward strand.
CTTCGTTTGACGAATAGCCCGCGTACGTCGTAAGCATAATCGCGGACGCCTGGTCGAGCGGCAGGCGATGCATCGCCGTTTGCAAATCAATGGAGGCCGCACTGCGCTCGTCGATGCGCAAAGCGCGCAGGTCGGCATCACGGTCCAGGGGCAGGAAGCGCAGAATTTTTTTCCTCCGCAAATGTGAGATCGACGTATTGGTCGCGGTCTTATACAGCCATCCGGCCGTGAGTGGGCGCGCGGGATCCGCTTGCAACGTGCGGTATGCCGCAAAAAAAACGTCCTGCACGATGTCCAGCGCAACATCGGCGTCGCCGACCATTCGGCGCACGTACCGCGCGAGCTTGGTTTGGTGATCCCGAACGAGGGCCTCGACTCGGGCGTGGGCGACGTTTGCCTGCGCGGCAGTGAGGTAGACCTGCTCCACTCTCTCGGCCCCCTTTGCCAGGTAACGTCTCGTTTCGTCGGCCTGTGACAGCCCTCCCCGGGTCAGCCGCCGATCTCGCTGAAGGCGCGCATCCGGGAGGCGGCCTCACCGAGCCGCAGGTGATGGCGCTCGGGCTTTATCAGCATCGCCGCCTGCAACGTCTGGGCCAGCTGCTCGAACGAGGCTCCGTTGCGCAGCGGGGTGCGCAGATCGATGTGATGATCGCCGAATAGGCATAGCCGCAAGCGGCCGTCCGCCGTCAACCGCACGCGGTTGCACCGCTCGCAATAGTCGTGCGAGAGCGGGCTGATGACGCCGACGGCGCCCGGCGCCCCCGGGAAAGCGTAATACCGTGCCGGTCCGTTGCCGCCCGGACCGGCTACGGGTTCAATCTCACCGATGGCCCGTACCCGTTCCAGGATCTCGTCCGAACTGATGTAGGCTTGTTCTTGAATACCGAGGTTCTCGTGGACCGGCATCAGTTCGATGAAGCGCACGAAGACCGGGCGTGAGCGCGTCCATTCCGCGAATGCGGCGATTTCGTCATCGTTCTTGCCCCGCATGACGACGCAATTAATTTTGAGCGGCGCGAGCCCCGCCGCAATGCCCGCCTCGATGCCGGCGAGCACACGATCCAGCCCCGGCCGCCTGGCGAGCTCGGTGAAACGCGCCGCATCAAGCGTATCCAGCGATATATTTAGGCGGCGCAAGCCTGCCTTTACTAAATCGTCGAGTTGCTCTTCGAGCAGCAGCGCATTCGTGGAGAGGGCGATGTCCTCGATACCCGGCACGCGTGCAATCGCTTCGATCAGTCGATCCAAATTTCGCCGAATGAGCGGCTCGCCGCCCGATAACCGAATACTTCGCACGCCCATTCCGGCCGCCGCCTCAACGATCCGGACGATTTCCTCGTACGTGAGCACATCGCTCTTCGGCAGCCACGGCAGCCCGGCTTCCGGCATACAATAGATGCAGCGCAGATTGCACTTGTCGGTAACCGAGACACGCAAATACGTGATCGGACGCTTGAACTGATCCGCAAGCATGACGCCCGTCAAATCAATGGCCCCCGCCGTCATACACACTTCTTTCCCACGTCCGGCATGCCCGACCTCCGATGAAAGGCCAGCCAGATTTTTCAGCTGCCCCTCACGCGCGCTCGTTCATTCAGTCTAAGAGAGAATGAGTTCGACGAAAGAAATTCGATGCCGTCGACGACATGCAAGCCCATGCTGTCTGCCGAGGGATAATTGTTGTCATCGTTCGAAACGACGAACTGCGCTTGCGCTCGGCGCGCGGCGAGCATCAAATGGTGATCATCGGGATCAGAAGTCACCGGTGGATCGTAGGGCGGCTCGGTATTCCACAATTCGAAATCGTTCAACAGAATGGACATAAGCGCCTTACTGTCTCGACTGAGCTGCCGGCCTAAAGCGGGCGAAAAACCGCGCGCTCGACGAATTCCGATTACCGTAAGCACCCGGTAGAGCTCGCCGATGATATGGGGTGAAATGATGCCCTCGAACTGATCGGCGCGCGCGGCGGCGACAAGGGCACGGCGAACGCGGTCGGGGACCAAGACGCTTGTATCGAGGACAGCACGCGGCACCTCATCAGGCTTCACGCTCAAATGAGTTCGTTGATTTCGTCTGTAGTGACATCATCCGGCGCGCTGAAGCCGGAGGCTTGCTCTAGTAGTCGCCGATGCTCCTCATCTGATATCCGAGGACGGCCCCGTCGCCGCTGCGGGGCCATGCGCCGAATCCGACCAAGGCACCGTTCAATGTGTTGCAGTTCTTCCGGCACATCCACCACCACGTTCGCGCCGCCTTTTTCGGCGATTTGTTCAAGCCAGCGCCGCTCTTGCTCGCGCGAAGGTACAATGTGAAAATCGCAACGGTCTTCGACATAGGCAACGAGCATACGATGTTCGCGGGCATCTTTCCAACAGCCGCGCAGGTTACGGACGCTACAGGCGTAGAGGTTTCGCATCTTGTCCGGGGACAGCGTATCGCTTAGTTTGAGGACCGCGGACAGCGCAAGCATTTCCGGCGCGTCGAGCCAGCGCTCACCGCCGCGTCCGGGACGTGGTGCGCCCATATCCACGATCCGGTAGATCGTCTTGTAAGGCCTGCCCAATGCGTGCGCCACTTCCGTGAGGCGTGCCGCTGTTTCGCTCGTCACAAAATAATCCGTTTTCTGTCCTTATTTTACAAAAAGCGCCGCGGTAACGCAAGGCGCCCTACAAGTCAAGGATGCGCTTGGTTGGCAGGTATGCAAGTCTAGCGCTTACTTAAATGATGCCCGGGCGCTTACTCCGATTACAGTCGCCCAAGCGCCTATTCACGACGAGCCGGATTGCCGAAAGTGCGCGAGCCGAGTGGTTGGCCTATTGGCTGGTGAAGATTGAGTCGGGGATGTTCGCGTTGAGCTTGAAGTCGCTGAACGTCGATTTTAAGTCGGCAGTCCAATGCGGTATTTCCAGGTGCCCCGTTTGCTGGGTGACGAGTGTGTAGCCTTGGACGGGACTGTAGGTTTGATCGAGCGTTGCGTATCCGCCGTCGTTGTAGTTCCAGCGAAGTGAAACGAGTTCGGCGGTCTTGTCATCGATTTTGGCGTCGATGTGATCGACCCGTCCGTGTTTTTTGGGCACCAGCTTGAGCGTCGTGAAGCCGGCGGTATCGCCTTCGCTGGAGATGTCGTAGACTTCCGTCCAGCGCGATGGGCTTTCGACTTGCGGATATACTTTGCTGAATTGCTCCGCCATGAACGGCAGGCCGCTGGTGAAAATGATCTTGTTGCGGCTGGGCTCCTTGTGGTAATACATTCCTTCGAGCGACGGGCTCAAGTACGGGAACGTGTGCATCGCGACGTCGGCGTGAACGCTTGCCGTATAACTCTTGACGGCAGTGCTGACGGCAATAAGTCGCTGCAGAAGCGGCGAGACCGCCGCATTCGTTTGTGCGCCGCCTGGTATCGCGAGCGCAACAAACGCAGGCACGAAAACCAAGCAGGCGACGTATCGCCCAAGCGAACTACTCATACCGCCTGTAACGTCATGCCGGCACCAGCGGTTCCAGCGCGTGCGAGATTTCAAACCGAACGCTTTCGTCGTGCTCAACTGCCAGACGCGAGTTCAAGGCGAAGATCGCTGGAGGCGATGCAATCCGTCCCAGCGCCCAGGCGGCATGCCCGCGAACTTGCGCGTGCGGATCGGACGATAGCGCGCGCGAAAGCGCGGGAACCGTGCTGCGGTCAAGCGCATTCCCGAGTGCGACCGCAGCGTTGCGCCGCAAAACCGCTGCTCCGCGCCAGCCTATGGCCGTCGCGCGATACGTACGTTTGAATTCCCCGCTGCGCAGTTGCAGTAATTTCACCAGATCGGGCGTTGCCGTTTCTGGCGAGGTTGCGCGGTTCTCCGGCCCGCCTTGCACGACGGCGCGTTCATTCGGGGGACAGGCGATTTGGCACAGATCGCAGCCCCAGACCCACGTGCCGATAAACGGACGAAGCTCCAGTGGAATGCCGTCGGTACGCTGCGTTAGGTCGGAAATACACCGGGTGGCGTCGATAGTGTAATTCCCGCGAAGCGCACCGGTGGGGCACGCCGGTAAACAACGGGTGCACGACCCGCATGTTTTGCGGAGCGGCTCGTCTGGGGGCAAACGCAGCGTGGTGACGATCTCGCCCAGAAATACGAACGAACCGGCTTGCGGCGTAATCAGGTTTGTGTGCTTTCCAATCCATCCCAGCCCCGCACGGGCGGCGAACGCACGTTCAGCCAACGGTTTGGTGTCGCAGGCAATCGCCGTCACAGAGGCGCCGGCGGCTTCGTCGATGCGTTGGGCGATCGTGCGCAATAACGCTTTGAGCCGGTGGTGATAATCCGCCGACCAGGCATAGTTGGAAATGCGGCCTTCCAACCGCCGGGGCTGTGGGTCTTCGGTGCGATACGGTACAGCAATGCAAATGACGGATTGCGCGCCCGGCAAAAGGTGCTCCGGCGTGGCCGCCTTTGCCGCGTAGGCGTCGTCATAACCCCACGTTTCAAAGTCGCCGCGACGGAATGCGGCGTGCATTGACGCTTGCGCGGGGCCATGGGCAGTTGCGTCGGTTACACGAACGTCCGAAGCGCCCAAACGCTTGGCCTGATCGAACGCGAGCGCTTTTATCCGCTGCGGATCACAGTGTAGCGAGCGGTCCATCGTGCACCGGGAATGCCGCGTCAATCAACGCGCAGTCCTCACGCTCCAAAGACCAGCCCATCGCGCTTGCGTTCTCTTCGACGTGCGCGAGGCTGGAGCTCTTCGGAATGGTGAAAACGTTTGGTTCGCGAGTAAGGAAATTCAGGACCACGGCGCGCGGCGACTTGCCGTATTTGCGTGCGATTCGGCCGATCACTCCGTCCGGTTCCGCTTCTTTACGTGGAAACCGGCCGCGTCCGAACGGTGTATATCCGACGACCGCCATGTCGTTTTGCGCACAGTACGGAATCAGCCGAGCTTCAGCGGTTCGCTCCTTCAGATGGTATAGCACCTGATCGCAAGCGAGCGGCGTCGTGCGCAAGAACGATTGAGCTTCACGCACTTCTTCCACATCGAAGTTGCTTACGCCGATGTAGCGGGTCTTGCCCTCGTCCACCAAACGTTCCAGCGCGCGCATCGTTTCTTCGAGCGGGTATTCGCTTGGCCAGTGCAAGAGATACAAATCGACGTAATCCGTGCGCAAACGGCGTAGAGACGACTCGCACGCGCGCAACGTACCAGCATAGGAAGCGTTACCGGGCAGCACCTTGGTGGTGATGAACACGCCGGCGCGTTCGAACGGTTCGATCGCTTCGGCAACGATTTCCTCGGCGCGCCCGGATCCGTACATCTCGGCCGTGTCGACGTGGATTAATCCGAGATCCACGCCGCGCCGCAGCGCCGCGATCGCTTCATCCTTTCGCGCACCGCTTTCGGGGATGTTCCACGTGCCTTGACCGATCTTCGGTAGTTTTAGCATATCGTTAGAAAAACTCGAAGTCTTGGTGCTGCGCAGCGTACGGAAGCAGCCCGCCACGTAAGTGTTCCACGTGCGCAAAACCGGCATCGCGCAATAATTGCGCTGCCCATAAAGATTTTTGTCCAACGCGACAAGCCACCACGTATCGTTTGCTGGAGTCCAGCTCGTGTAAGCGCGCAGGCAAATCGGAGGCAGGAATATGCAGCGCGCCATCCACAAGTCCGAGCACCGCTTCATGGGCCTCGCGCACATCCAGTAGCTGCGCGCGCTCCAGCGCGCCGTCCAACTCCGCGGCCTCAATCTCCGGAATGCCGTGAACCGCAGGCTCCGCTTGTTCTTCACTTACGTCGCGGATCGTCGCATCATCGCCGCAGAGCGCGCACGATTGATCGCATTCGATCGCGAACTCACGCACGCGCGCTCCGAGCGAGTCGATGAGCAGTAAACGGCCTTTGAGCGATTCGCCGATTCCCAGGATGAGCTTCAGCGCTTCGGCAGCCTGAAACGCGCCCACCATGCCGGCGAGGACGCCCAAAACACCGCCTTCCGCGCACGTTGGCACCGTACCAGGCGGCGGCGCTTGCGGGAATAGGCAACGCAAGCACGGACCCGCGCGATCAAAGACGCTGACTTGGCCGTCGAAGCGGAAAATCGAACCGTAAACGACCGGCTTGCCTTCCAAAATACAGGCATCGTTGATCAAGTACCGCGTCTCAAAACGATCGGTGCAATCCACGACGACGTCATAGAGCTGCACAAGCTCGCGCGCATTTGCGGCGTTGAACCGCAGTGGGATGGCATCCGCGGCAACCAGGGGATTGATTCCAAGAACGCGTGCCGCGGCGATTGCCGCTTTCGGCTTGCCGATATCGGCAGTGCTGAACAGCGTCTGCCGCTGAAGATTGCTTTCCTCGACCGTGTCGTCATCGACGATGCCGATGCGGCCCGCTCCCGCTGCGGCAAGGTACTGCAGAACCGGCGAACCCAAGCCGCCCGCGCCGATGCACAGCACGCGCGCCGCAGCCAAGCGCTCTTGGCCTGCAAGACCGACTTCGGGAATCAGCAAATGACGGCTATACCGCCGCAAGCCCCTTATGACCGGGGATGCCGTTCGTTCAGCCATTGCAGTACCGCGCTGCGCGCGTTCTCGCCCGCATACGTATGGTCGCTATCGATGGTAACGAATGTTTTCGGTTCCGGCGCACGATCGAACAAATCTTCGACACTGCGCGGGGTGACCATCGCGTCCCGCGCAGCGGCGATATACAACTGCGGGCGGCCGGCCAAGCGGGGAAGCGCTTGCGCGAACCGCTCGTCCGCGCCCTGCATGAGTTGCGGCAACGCCAGCCCATCGACGTACGCGGATCGAAAATCGGTTACTCCCTTGCTCTGCAGCGCTTCCAGTGCACTGGGACGCCCAAAGCCTGTTGTGATGGCAATTGTGCCGGCGATCTGCGGATCCGAGGCCGCAACGAAGAGCGCGGTCATCGCGCCCATGCTGTGTCCCATGCAATAGATCGGTCCGTCGTCAAGCGAACGTACTAGCTCCACCACCGCGCCCATTGCGTCCGGCAAATCGTCCAGGCTACCCAGAAAGCCGCCGCTCGCGCCGAGCTTATGACCGGGAAAGTCCAAACTGAATACGCCGTAGCCGTGACTGGCCAAAAAGTTGCAGAGAAAATCGAGATTGTGTTTCGAGCTCGAATACCCGTGTCCCGCAACAACTCGCACGTTACGCGGCCGTCGCGCTTGGTACGCCAAGACTGCAACAGGGTTGTGCTGGGCATGTACGCGCAGCAAGTCAATGCGCATTAGCGATCCATTTGCCGTGCCCGTCGAGATAGTGTTCTTTTTTCCAAATCGGCGCGCGATCTTTGAGCGCGTCGATGACGAATTCGCACACGTCGAACGCCTGTGCGCGGTGAGCGCACGCGACCGCGACCGCGACCGCTACTTCTCCGATCCGCAGATCGCCCGTGCGATGCACAACGGCAATCTCACATTCGCCGAATTGCTCGCGAGCTTGCGCCGCAATGCGCTCGAATTCCGCAACGGCCATGGACTCGTGTGCTTCGTAGGAAAGGCCCGTTACGGCGCGTCCGTCATCCGAACGTTCGCGAACGACTCCCTCAAACGTAACGACGGCTCCGCATGCATCGGTTCGAACATCGCGAGCGAGTTTTGCCGGATCGATCGCATCCGGTGAAACCTCGAACACTTATCCGCCGCCGACCGGCGGCAGCAGCGCGATCTCATCGCCGCCCGCAACGGTTTCCTGCAAACCCACGATGCGCCCATTGCGAGCTGCGCGGCAGGATTGCGCGAGTTCCCGTATGGCCGGCGAGCGTTGCTCAAGCACCCGCCACACGTCGCCGATTCGAGCATCAGCGGGCAGCTCGACGTCATGTCGATCGCTGCCGAGCATTTCGCGCAGGCGGGCGAAAACCAACACGCGCACGCGAATCGCCTTAGAATCCGCCGAGATCGGTCGTGTATCCATGCCGCTCGAGCCATTCGCGGGAGGCGTCGTGCATCCCCATCATGTCGATTCGATTGCAGATGAGTTTGTGCAGCAGCACTTCCCAAAAGTGCTGTTCCTGTTGATAAATCTCGTCCGGAATCTGGTTATGTTTGTGCGTGAATTCCCGCAGCGCTTCCCAGTCACCGCGCTCTAGAACGAGCCGAAGCTCCGATTCGTACTCCGGCGAGGGAACGTTTTGCAAGCTATGCCGGCCTTTTTTGCGTTCCGGGCGGACGTATGGCAAAACGCTCCAGCGCAGCCGCCACGCCGTCATGATCGTTGGTGCCCGTAACGAAGCGGACCGACTGCTGCACCTCGGGCAGCGCATTTCCCATCGCGACGCCCGTACCGGCCCACCGCAGCATCGGCACGTCGTTGCGCGAATCGCCGATCGCCAGCACGCGCTCGGACGGGATCTGGAAGTCGGCGCACAACCGCGCTAGGGCGCGCTGTTTGGTGGCTTCGCGGTTGGTGACGGCGCACTCTTCGAAGTCATACCAGGTCTCGTGCTTGAAGTGCAGCGGCAGATCGCCGAACTCGTGTTCCATCGCTTCTACGGATTCGCGTCCCAGAAACCGGATGAACGTGGGAGCGGTGTGCATGACGTCCTCAAAGGTTCGCACTTCACGCCACGAGGGGCCGCGCATGTCTTCCATGTAGAGCGCGTGGCCTTCCAGCCGGTAGAACAATTCCTCGGAATACAGCGCGATCGACAGACCGTTCTGCTCGGCGAACTCAACCATCGGCTTGGCGTACTGCATGGGAACCGGCACGTGACCGAGTGTCTTGTTTGCTAAGAAATCTTTGGTCAGCGCTCCATGGCAGCAGATAATCGGCAAATTCAAGCCCAATTCTCTGCTTACGCGAATAGGCGTATCCACGCCGCGGCCGGTCACCAGCACGATCCGGATCCCCGCGTCAAGCGCCGAGCGTATTGCCCGGCGATTTCGGGGCGAGATCTCCTCCCGCGAATTGAGGAGCGTTCCATCCAGGTCCAGTGCGATCAAGTCGAACTGCATCGGATTCTATAGTATTCCCATTGTCAACGACTCCGTCGGCATGGTGCCGAATAGGTTGCGACAAACGTTATCGTCATATGGAACGCCGCACATTACTGGCAACCGCCTTAGCGCTCTCCCTGGGGAGTGGGGCATCCGCGCAGCCCGCCGGACGCTGCACCCACGAGACGCTGCGCGTGCGCGGCACGCCGGTAACGGCGGCATATTGCGTGACCGCGATGGCGGCCGGAAGACCGGGCCGCGACCTGCCCGTGCAGGTCCTCGAGACGTTTTCCACCCCGCGCGCCGCATTCAGCCAGCAGGCCACCCTGCGGTTTATCGCCGGCGAGCCGGCCTCCCGGGTCATCGAAGACGTGGATCTGGGCCGTCTGCGACTGCAGGGCACCTTACACCTAACGTTACTCCTGCGCAGCGGC
>DASRSF010000205.1:0-5462 GCA_035656615.1 Vulcanimicrobiaceae bacterium
TTAAAGGCTTTGCAAGCGATTTCGGCGGTTGTCTGTTTGTCCTAGTACTACCAACTCGATGGAACGTAGCGTTGTTCGTTCGTAGGCCAAAGGGCACGGCGGAAGCGCGAGTCCCGTGCCGAAGTTGCTGCATAGAAAGGTAGGGTATCCGTATGAGGCTTTTATTATTTATAGCGCTTTTCGCTATTGCTGCGCTTCCTGCAGCGGCTCAATCCAACTCGGGCGCATCAGCCCTGCAATACTATGTCGGTACGTGGTCCTGCACCGGGCAGGCGACGGGGCAACCGCCCTCGCGAGCCACAATAACGTATACGATGGACTCCGGTATTCTACGCTCAGCGATCGATGCGCCGAAGATGGGGAAGATGAAACAAGCCTACATCAGCAGCAGCTCCACGACGTATGACGCCAAGGGCAATCGGTATCTCGTGGGGGGCGCTTCCAATGATCCCGCCGCATTTGCGTCGACTTGGACCTTGTCCGGTAACGTGGAGACGGGCAGAGATGCCTGGGTTTCCAACGGCAAACCCGGCCGCAGCCAAACCGTTCGCAATAGCGGCAACATGTTTACGTACACGGGATACGATACAGTGGCTTCAACAAAGCCAAGCTTCAAAGCGACTTGCCGAAAAAGCTCCTAACCGCCAAGGAAAGGGCCGCCGATAGGCGGCCTTTTTTTTGTTCCAACGGCATGCATTGATTTCAGAGCGTAAAGCCGCGCTATTGCACCACGACAGTACCGGTCATCCCTTCGCCCGCGTGGAACAAACAATAGTAGTTATAGGTGCCTGCGCGCGTAAACGTAAGGCTATACGTTCCTCCGGGCGGGATTACGCCTGAATTTACAAAGGCTGTGCCGTCATAAGTAGATCCGCCTGCTGCGGGGCCGTCGGGAGGTCCGGGCGGCGGTGTTTGTCCGGCAATCGGAAAGCTCACGGTGTGTGGCGAATTGTTTGATTGGTTCGTCCACGTCAGCGTGCCGTTCACCGGTATGCTGACGCGTAGCGGCTGTGACCCGAGTTCCGTCGAATTCAAAAACCGCATTACCGTAGATTGTGACGGCGCTGCGGCAGCTAACCCGGGAGCGATTCCCGCTGCCAGATGATTACCGCCCGCGGGATAAGGAAACAACGCGACCGATGATGCGCCCGCAGCGATATCGACCGCTAAATCCGCCGCACCGTCTGCGGTGTATTGCGCTTGTGACTTCGGCAGCGCGGAACCTTTAGGCGCAACCACAATCGTGCCGACCATTTCCGGCTGATGTATCAGGCAGTAATACCTGTATGTGCCTGCTTTTGTGAAGGTAACGGAATACGGAACGTTGGGCTGCATGAACCCCGAACTGATATAGGTCGTGCCGTCAAAGGTATTACCGCCGACCTGCGGCTGCGGCGGTCCGGGCGGCGGCGTTTGGTTGGCGCGCGGAATCGAGACGGTATGCGGCTCGGCCGCCGTGCTCGTCCACGTAATCGTGTCTCCCTCATTGATCGTGATCGCGTTTGGATAATAGTCCAGCGCCTGCATTGCTTCTGCTTGAGCAGACCCCCCGGCAGCAATATGCCAACCCTGCGCGCCTGGACCGTGCGTGCCGGTACCGCTTGTACCGCCGTTGCATGCCGCTAGGACGAAAAGCCCGGATGCGAAAATCCAGCCTGGTTTCTTCATGTCAATTACTCCTAATCGCACTCCTGGCCCAGCAACGATGCGGTACAGGAAGAGGCTGTATCTATCAATAAAGTACTGCTACCATACAGTAAGGTTACCATACTATAATGCGTACGGAAAAGCAACGGGCAGTATCGACTCAATCGCTGCTGCTTGCTGCGTACCAGGCGACCGCCCGGGAACTAGTCGCTGCGCTCGAGCGCGCGGGTCACGTTGATATTCGAACCAAACATGGAGCCGTGTTTGCAAATATCGAGGGCACCGGTACGCGCGCGACGGTCATCGCTCAACGCGCCAAGCTTTCTAAGCCTGCGATGGGCGAGGTCATCGATGAACTGGAGCGTTTGGGATATCTCACGCGAGAGCCCGATCCGCAAGACCGCCGGGCCAAGTTACTTGTTCCAACCAAACGCGGCCGCGAGGTAATTCGCCTAGTCGTTGCATTTACTGCCTCGCTCGAGCAGCGTTTGCAGAAGGAGCTAGGAGCTAAGCGGTACGCCGACCTGCGCGAGGCACTTTTTGCAATCGCTCCGGACACACAAGTGCAACCGCGCGTGTAAAAACGTTAGTAATCACGCCAGAGCATTGCTGCAACCGTGCCTTCGTCCTGAAAAACCTTGATGAGATCAGCTATTCCGTTGATTGGGACATGGTTTACGACCAGTTGGAACGTTAAGCGGTGGCCGCGCTTGGTGGTGATGTAACCACCGATAGCCTGCGCCTTGAGCTCGACAACACCGGTTTTTGAAGCGCCGACGTATGTTCCGGTTTTCGCGCGCACGTTTCCGGCGGCGCCTGCAAGTGACCGGTCTGATTCAAAGTTTTTAACAAAGGCCAATGACCCATCGACACCGAGGATCGGCAATGAAGTGATGAACGCCTGCGAGGCGGGACTTGCGCGCAGTTCATCAAGCATCTTCGTCACGGCGCTGTTCGTCGCGGTGGTCTCCTCGCCGCCGCTGCCGTCCACGAAGTGATATTGGCTGCTCGGAATTCCCCAACGAGCTTGCAGGTTCTTTCGTTCGAAGCCCAGCGCCGCAGGCATTGAAGGCGCGTTATTCCGAACGCCGAGAAGCACGAGGCTCGTGTCGGCGCCGATGTTGTAACTGATCTTCAGAATAAACTTTGCATCTTCACCGTACGGCAGACCGGTAAGTTCGGCAACCTTGTTCTGAGCACGGTATGTGGCCGCCGACGGCAGAAGCGCGGCGGGATTACGCTGCACCGGGGGTGCGGTTACGGCCACGCCGGCCGCTCGCAGTTGTTCGATGAAAACCGTTCGCGCATAGTTGGAAGGTTGCGTGATCCGAATGGTTTGCACGAGTTGCGATCGGCCCGTGAGCGGCGGTTTGAAGTCAGCCGGCAGGCTCCCGGAGATCGTCGCCATGCAGCCCGGCGTACCAATGCAGGTCGGAAGTTCAGGCGCGATCTTCATGGAATTTTTGCTCCCGGCCGGGCCGACGCGAAGTCCGTTGTCGACACGCAGCGCAGCCGAGATCGGGCGCGTTGTAACCTTGGCGCGAGCACCAACTGCGCCGCCGGGAGTCACGGAAACGTCCACGACGTCATCATTGACGAAGATGGGACGGACGTAAAATTGGTTTCTAAAGTAAAACGGTTGAAACAAACGATCGTCAATGATGACGTTACCCGAAACGCGGTTGATGCCGGCAGCTTTCACTGCTCGTGCCAACCTGGCGTAGCCCGCAAGCGGGTTGGGCGCGGTCAAGATGGCGTTTCCAAGACTGTCGGCCTCGTTATGATCCCAATTGCTGACCGCGATCGTGCCGTCCGGATTCGTGCGGCCGCCCATCGTAAGGTCGCCGGATGCAACCAGGATGAGGTTGCCGCGCAAGACGCCGTCGCGGATAGCGCCGGTTCGGTAGACCGGGGTATTGTAACGGTGCTGCGGGCCAATCGTATTAAGCAGTTGGCCGACGCTGAAGACTTTACGAACGGATCCAATATAAAATTGGCGGCTCGGGTTGATATCGACGATGACCTTTTTACCGTCGAGCACGCGTAGGCCCCAGACGGCACTACGATATTGTGGCTTTCCGAAGACCTTTTGGATGTCCCAGGATGCGCCGGGACTGGATGCGTGCGCGGACATCGCGCCGCTTAACGTCAAGGTAAACGCAGTCAAGACCGCAGCGAAGACGATGTTTTTGGCCCCGCGTACGCGCATCGCAAACCCTCCTACTTGCGCGCCATTCTGACTGACGCCGGTCCGACCTTTGTTGCTCACCTTTGCTATTGCGGCAGCCGCGCAAGATTAAGAATCGGTCGCCGGTACCGCTACCAATACTGGCGCCGGCGATTACGCCGTGAGCGAGGTTTGCGAGCAAGGGGCGGGATGAATGGGCCTTAACGCCCTAGACCCCATGACGGCGCTCCACCTACCATTGGTACGTGAATGAGCCCGTGCAGGCTACCGCCCCGCCTCGATTGCCTTCCGGCACGGTAACCTTCGTCTTTTCCGACATTGAAGGCAGCACGCAGCGATGGGAAACGCACCGCTTGGCAATGCAGGAAGCGGTGCAGCGACACGATGTGCTTATGCGCGAGGCGATAGAACAACGCGGCGGTGCGGTTTTCAAGACCGTGGGCGATGCATTTTATGCCGTATTTGCCACGGCAGCCGACGCAATAGCGGCTGCTCTTTCAGCGCAGCGCAGCCTGCAGGCAGAAGATTGGAGCGCAATAGACGGACTTCGCGTGCGCACTTCAATCCACACCGGCGTTGCGGACGAACGCGGCGGCGACTACTTCGGATCGACCGTCAACCGTGTTGCGCGCCTCTTGGCGATCGCGCACGGCGGCCAAATTATCGTCTCGGGCGTTACGGCCGATTTGGTCCAAGGGCAAATGCCGTCCCAGACGACACTGCACGATCTTGGCGCGCACCGGTTAAAGGATCTCGCATACCCGGAACAAGTCTATCAAGTACTGGCACCTGATCTTCAGCGTGACTTTCCGCCTTTGCGGTCGCTTGGCGCGCTACCCAACAATTTACCGCTTCAGCTCACGTCCTTTGTCGGTCGCGACGAAGAGCTCGCCGAGATACAGGAACTGCTGTCCAAGACACGATTGGTTACCATCGTCGGATCGGGTGGCGTGGGGAAAAGCCGAACATCTTTACAAGTCGCGGCGGATCGGCTCGACGCATACCCCGGCGGTGTTTGGTTCGTCGAACTTGCGCCCCTGACCGATGCCGAACTTATCGCGACTACGGTATCTACGGTGCTTGGCGTCTCGGTAGCGCCCACTCAGCGCCCCATCGATGCTGTTTTGATCGAATTGCGGGAGCGTACGGCGCTTTTGATTTTCGACAACTGCGAGCATCTGGTTGCGCAAACTGCAGCAATCGTTGACGCCATATTGCATCATTGCCCCCACGTTACGATTCTTACGAGCAGCCGCGAAGGGCTCGGAATTGCCGGCGAGTCGGTATACAGAATGCCTTCGCTGCGCGTTCCCGTGGCCGGCGATGGTATCACGGCGGCGTCTGCACTTCAATACGGCGCGGTTGCGCTCTTTGCCGAGCGCGCCGCTGCGGTATCGAATTTTTTCTTGACGGACGGAAACGCCGCGATCGTCGCGGATGTTTGCCGGCGTTTGGATGGAATAGCGCTGGCCATTGAACTTGCCGCACCTCGGCTAAAAGTGTTCAGCGTTGATGAGCTCGACAAGCGTTTGAGCGACCGTTTTAGAATTCTTACCGGTGGAAACCGTAGCGCGTTGCCGCGGCAGCAAACGCTTCGCGCGCTGATCGATTGGAGCTACGATCTGCT
>DASRSF010000206.1:0-6914 GCA_035656615.1 Vulcanimicrobiaceae bacterium
TGTCCAAAGAGGTTCTTTGAAGCGGTTCGCACGCGCCCTTTTTGATACAAAAAGCGATTCACAAGTCCTCGTGGTGCACGACGTACTCGGAATGTACGACCATACGCCCAGCTTCGTAAAACGCTACGGCGACATCGGCAATCAAGCAACCCAAGCCTTACGCTCATACGCCGAAGGCGTCCGCGAAAAACGCTTCCCCA
Source organism: Vulcanimicrobiaceae bacterium (assembly GCA_035656615.1). Classification (GTDB taxonomy): domain Bacteria; phylum Vulcanimicrobiota; class Vulcanimicrobiia; order Vulcanimicrobiales; family Vulcanimicrobiaceae; genus DASRSF01. The sequence continues at coordinate 201 of DASRSF010000206.1, forward strand.
CGCGGTAGCGGCGACTGCCGACGCTTAAACCAGCGCGCGGGGTTCGTGGGCGGCGGGGACGTTGGGGTATGCGCCGGTGAGGCAGCCTAGACACATCTCGTTGCTGTTGCGTCCGGTCGCTTCCACCAGACCTTCCAAACTTAGGTAGCCCAATGTATCGGCGCCGATCTTGCGGCGGATTTCGTCGACGGTAAAATTGGCGGCGATCAGCTCGTCGTACGTTGCCATGTCGACGCCCAGGTAGCACGGATGTTTGATTGGCGGCGAGGTCACGCGCACGTGAACCTCTCGGGCTCCCGCGTCGCGCAACAACTGCACGATGCGCGGCGTTGTGGTACCGCGAACAATGGAGTCATCGACGACGACAACACGCTGTCCTCGCAGATTCTCCACGACCGGATTGAACTTGAGCTGTACGCCGCGGTTTCTCATCCGCTGATCGGGGCTGATAAAGGTGCGTCCGATATAGCGGTTTTTGATAAGCCCTTCAACGTACGGCAAGTCGGCTTGCGCGGAGTATCCGATGCCGCCGGGCACCGCGGAATCGGGAATCGCCATAACGACGTCTGCATCGACCGGATACTCTTGGGCCAAGCGGCGCCCCATCCGGTACCGTGCCATATAGATCGACTGATCGTTGAGCTGTGAGTCCGGGCGCGCGAAATAAATATATTCGAACATGCAAAGGGCGGAGCGTGCCTGTACCGAGATTTTCGACGATTCCACGCCGGCGGATGAGATGCGCACGATTTCACCCGGTTCTATTTCGCGCTCGAACTGCGCGCCCACGGTCGAGAGTGCCGATGATTCCGAGGCAACCATCCAACCGTTTTGATAGCGTCCAAGACACAATGGCCGCACGCCCCACGGATCGCGGAACGCGTAAAGCTCGTTTGCGGTGCACAGGACGATCGAGTACGCCCCGCGGGCACGCCGAAGCACCGACTCAATGCGCTGCATCATCGACCCCTCGGCCTCCACGATGACCTTCGCCATCACTTCGGAATCCGAAGAGGCCTGCAGCGTTACCGTGGGAGACAGCTGCGCGCGAAGCTCGTCCGTATTTGTAAGGTTGCCGTTGTGCGCGAAAGCGAAGTCGCCGATCTCGGTTTGCTCCAGCAGCGGCTGGGCGTTGACGACAATCGAGGAACCCGTGGTGGAGTAGCGGGTATGGCCCACGGCGATGTGTCCGGTTAAACCGCTAAGTATCTCCTCGTCGAAAATGGCGCCAATCAGCCCCATATCCTTGTGAGACCTAATCGTACCGCCGTCGGCGGCGGCGATGCCGGCCGACTCCTGACCGCGATGCTGCAGTGCGTATAACGCGAAGAACGCCAGGCGTGCCGCGTCATGCCCCGGTGCGTAGACGCCTGTTATACCGCACATACACTCACTATTCTAAGAAGACGGCCAACGTTCCGGCCGGGTTAGTCATTCCTTCGGCGGCCGCCGAACAGTTGGAGCAGCGCCAGGAAGATGTTTATCGCGTCCAGGTAGATTTGAACCGCGAGTTGCACCGGCGTAAAACCTGAACCGCCTGCCCGGATGCGGGCAAAGTCAATGAGGACCAGCGCGGTGAAAATCACCAGGGTCAGCCACGCGTATGTGGCCGGGTGGACCCAATGCGTGAACGCGGAGAAGACTCCAACGAGCACCAGCCCGATGAGCGCAAGAAAAACGTACCCTTGGAAGCGCCGTAAATCCAGTCCGGTTACGTAGACGACACATGCAAGCGCAAGCATTCCAAGGCCCGTGGTCGCTGCAGCGTCCACAATGACGCCGCTGCCGATTGAGACCGCGTACGCATGCAGCGTGGGCGCCAGTCCGATGCCTTCAAGAGCCGCAAAAAGATAGAACAGCGTAAGGGAAAGCGCCTCATTGGCGCGCGTTGCGTTAATCGCGATCAAAACGATAAAGCCCGCGATGAGACTAACCAATCCCACGCCGTAGCTCACGTTTTGGAATACGTACGCAGCGCCCGCCGTAATCAGCAACCCCAGCGCAGTTATGCCGAGCACCTGCGCCAGCAGGGATTGCACGGGTACGGCCGGAGCGTACCCATAGGGTCCGTTCGGCGCCTGAAAACGCATAGCCATGACGTTTACTACAACCGCATCGGCGTCCCAAAGTTTCATGGCATGGTTACAGCGGAGTACTCGATTTCGAGTATTCTGCCTGGTGCCTGCGAGCTTTACGCTGGAAGGGCGATGAGAGGGAAAGAACCAGCGGAGCACCTTTGGCGGCAGCTCAAGCAGGCCGCCGCTGCCGAAAGCGGCGCGGTAACGCTCGAACAGGCGGAAAAACGCGTTCGCGGCATTGTCGGCGACGTAAATGCCCCGGGACTTCCGGATGCGGCGCTGCGCTTCTACGCCGCTGAATACGTTCGAATGGTCAAGGAGCGGTCGTAAAATCGGCGATGTCGGTACGATAGGTCAGCGCGTCGCCATCCGCAAAGCGGTGAGCAAGCCGGCGCACGGCTGCGTACGCCCCTTCGCGTGCCGCGCTCAGATCCTCGCCCACCGCGGTGACCGTCAGGACGCGTCCGCCAGGTGAGCGTACCCTTCCATCAGGCGCGATACCGGAACCGCCCCAAAACACCTGAACGTTCTCGCCGAGTTCGAGCTTGGCCGCGTCGGCCGAAACCGGCGTTGCGCTGCGCGGATAATCCGCTGTAGCTACAACCACTCCGACGCACGGAGGGCCACCAACCCTCGCCGCACCGACATCGACCGCGCCATCCGCGGCGCTCTTGAGCAACTCTGCGAAGTCGCCGCGCACCCGCGGCATCAACACTTGGGTCTCCGGATCGCCGAAACGCGCGTTAAATTCGATGACGTACGGACCATCGGCGGTCCACATCAAGCCGCAATACAGTACGCCGATGTACGGTTCGCCTTCCGCGAGCAGCCCGCGCAGCACCGGCGCGATGATGCGGCTGCGCACCGTATCTTCGAGCTCGCGCGGAAAACTTTCGGGAGGCGAATAGGCGCCCATGCCGCCGGTGTTCGGCCCGGTGTCGCCGTCACCGGCACGTTTGTAGTCGCACGCGGCGGCGAACGGATACATCGCGCGTCCGTCCGAGATCGCGAACACGCTGAGCTCCCGCCCCTCGAGCCGCTCTTCCAGCAACAGATCGCTTCCGCCGCCCGGTACGCGTGCGCTTTCATACCATTCGCGGATCACTTCACGTGCTTGGCCTGCATCATCCGTGAGCACGACGCCCTTTCCGGCGGCCAGACCGTCGGCTTTAACGACGCATGCTCCCTCCCACGTCTCCAGCACCTTCAAGCCCGCTTCGAGTGCGTGCACCACGACGGCTCGCGCGGTCGGTACACCATGGCGTTCCATGAACCGCTTGGAATAGACTTTGCTCGATTCCAGGCGTCCCGCCGATCGGCTAGGGCCGAACGTCGAAATTCCGGCCTCGCGCAGACGGTCGCCGACGCCGGCCGCAATAGCGATCTCCGGGCCGAGCACGACGAGATCGATGCGTTCTTCCAAGCAGCGTTGCGCGATCGCTTTGCCGTCTGTCGCCGCAATGTTCCAATTTTCACCGCGCAAGGACGTGCCGGCGTTTCCCGGTGCCGCAAAGATCGCCTCGCACGACGGTGAGGCGGCAAGCCTCCAAGAGAGCGCGTCTTCCCGCGCTCCCGATCCGACAACTAGGATACGCACGGCGGCAGACCGTTCGTATGCGCGAGAATCATTCCCACTCGACGGTGCTTGGGGGCTTGGACGTGATGTCGTACGCGACGCGATTGATACCGGGTATCTCGTTGACGATTCGGGTGCTGATGCGTTCGAGCAGTTCGTACGGCAATCGTGCCCAATCCGCGGTCATGCCGTCCTCACTGGTAATGGCGCGCACCGCTACGAGGTTAGAATACGTGCGGCCATCGCCCATGACGCCGACGCTTTTCACCGGCGTCAGGACTGCGAAATACTGCCAGGGCTTCACGTCCAAGTGTGCGTTGTCGATCTCCTGGCACACAATTGCATCGGCTTCACGGACGAGCTGTAAGCGCTCGTCGGTAACGGCGTCGATGATACGTACGGCCAAACCCGGACCGGGAAACGGTTGACGCTGCACGATGTGATCCGGAAGCCCGAGAACGCGGCCAAGTTCGCGAACCTCATCCTTGAACAGCGAGCGCAGCGGTTCGATCAGCTGCAGATTCATGCGTTCGGGAAGGCCGCCGACGTTGTGGTGGGATTTGATTTTATGTCCGGCCTTGCTTTGCGGCGTCTTGGATTCGATAACGTCCGGATACAGCGTCCCTTGCACTAAAAATTTCACGCCGGGGATCTTCGCGGCTTCCTCCTCGAACACGGCGATAAATTCGTGTCCGATACGAATGCGTTTCTCTTCCGGATCGCTCACGCCCTCGAGTTTGCCCAGGAAACGCCTGCGCGCATCTACCGCCTCGACGTTCAGGTGCAGAACCTGGCGAAATGCTTCCGTCACGCGTTGCGCTTCATTTTTGCGCAGCAATCCATGATCGACGAAGATGCAGGTAAGCTGTTCGCCGATCGCGCGTGAGACCAGCGTTGCGGCAACGGCTGAATCGACGCCACCGGAGAGCGCGCAGATCACGCGATCGACGCCGACGCGTTCCCGAATCTGCGCGACCGCACGATCCACGAAGTTCTCCATGCGCCAATCGTTGCTGATTCCCGCAACGCGGTGCAAAAAGTTATCGAGTATTTGGCGTCCGGCCTGCGTTTGTACCACTTCGGGATGAAACTGGACGCCGTAGATTTTGCGCTCGTCGTTTGCCATCGCCGCGACGTTGCAGCGCTCGGTCTGCGCGGTTTGCACGAAGCCGTCGGGCAAACGAACCACCGAATCACCGTGCGACATCCAGACGCGCGAGTGCTCCGGAACGCCCTGGAATAGCGGCGTCCGCGCGCCGCAAAGGGTGAGCATCGCGGGTCCGTACTCAGCGTGATCCAACTTTACCAATTCGGCACCGCATTCACGCGCTAGAAGCTGCATGCCGTAGCAGATGCCCAGAATCGGGACGCCGCTGCGCAGAATCTCCGCATCCATTTGCGGCGCATCGGGTACCATCGTGCTCTCCGGGCCGCCGCTCAAAATGATCGCCGCGGGTGAGCGCTTGGAAAGTTCGCTCCACGGCGTATCATGCGCAACGATCTCGCAGTACACGTTCGCCTCGCGAGTCCGGCGCGCGATCAATTGACTGTACTGCGCGCCGAAATCGAGGATAAAGACCGTAGCAATACCCGCTGCGCTCGTGTCCTCCCGTACGTTCAAGGAGGTGGACATGTTCACGCTAGGCGTTTACCGCGGAAGACGCTTTCGATGCGGCCGCTATGACAGCGTCGTAATCCGGTTCGAGCGTCACTTCGGGAACGATCTGCAGGTAGCGGATCGTCTTATCTTTTCCGATGATGAATACGCAGCGCGCGAGCAGTCCTAATTCGGAGATCTCGACACCGTAGGCTTTGCCGAACGAATGATCGAGAAAATCGGAGAGAAACTGCAGGTGAACCTCGCCCTGCTCCTTTGCCCAGCGGGCCTGCGCGAACGGAGTATCGCGACTGAGGACATAGGGCGTGATATCCGGCGCAAGCTCGCCGACCCGCGCGTTGAATTTCTGCGACTCGATCGAACAAACGCCCGTATCGAGCGACGGCACGACGATCAGTAAAGCGTTTTTCTCGCCGCGCGCGACAACGTCGTCCAGATGCGCGGGTTTCATATCGGAGCTAAGCACCGTGAAATCAGGCGCCTTCTCGCCGACCTGCAGTTGCGGCCCAGTCAGTTCTACCGGGCGGCCTTTGAATGTAACGGTCATGATGGTGAATTTTACCTCCGGCGCGATGGTTCCGGACGGTTAGGTAACGACCTCCCCGAGCCGGTCCGCGTCGCGCGCAAACACGACTTCCATCGCGATGCGCTCGCCGACGGACACGTCGCGTCCCCAGCGGTATGCGGAATACGGCGTGTACCGTGTCCCCGGCGAACCCGGGATACGAAGCGACACGTCGTAGCAGACGAAATCCTTGGGCGGACCTGCCACGATGATGCATTGCAATGCGAACGGACCGATAATGCCGGGCGGATTTGCTTCCCGGGCGGCATGTACAAAGCGTTCGCCCATGTCGAACGCCTTTTCAAGCATGGATTCAGTCAACGTCGCGGCAATGTGGCCTGCCTCTTCCATCCGCATCGGGACGTTACGAACCGCATCCAGAGCCGCAGGCGGCACGTTGCGGAAACCTTCGAGGTTGGTTTGGCGCCGTGTGTCCGTTCCGCACAATTCGAGTTCGCCTAGGATAGGCGAATAAAAAAAGTTCAGATTGATCGACGGCCCCAGCGCGTACTCCTCGATAACTACGCCGTCCAAACCTTCGGGCGTCAGCATTCCGGCGCGAATCATCTGCCCCGAGACTGCGCGGTATTCTTGAGGTGAAGAACAGAGAAAGAACGCCCGTTCGAAACGGATATTCGCATGCGGCGCCTTGACCATTACCAGGCGATCGATGCGGTCCGCAGAGTCGAATTGCAGCGGCGTGCGTATTCCCGCGCGGCGAAGCAGCGAATACTGGTTATCTTGCTCGTCACGCTCTTCGGCCCGCAGCAGCCGGCGATTTCCCAGGATCGGGACCTCCATGCCGCGCTCGATCGCATCGTAGCTATGCACTTGATGCAGATATACTTCGAACGATCGGTTCGGCACAAAGATGACG
>DASRSF010000207.1:0-3087 GCA_035656615.1 Vulcanimicrobiaceae bacterium
ATACCCGTGAATTGCTTCGACGGCGCGATCCCCGAAGATTGCCAGAACGGTGCACACCGGAATAGCCACAACCGACATGCAAAGGATATGGATCCAGATTGGCACGCGCAATGCAGCGGCGCTCGCCGTCGCGACCGTTCCGCCGAATCCGGGAATGATGCGCACGGCGATCAAGAACATCGGTGAACCGATACGAAACCGCTTCACCCAGTGCGGAAGGCGATTCAGTGCGCTTTCCAGATCCATGAGCTTGCTGGCGTGCCGGTTTAGCCAATAGCCGATCGCAGCGGCCCCAACGATGCCGACGGCATTGATGATCGTGCCCCAGAACGGTCCGAAGATTGCACCATTCATGATTGCCAGCGCGTCGGTAACGGAAAACGGCGCGGAAGCCACGATCGCAAACACGATCGTAGCCACCGGAACAGCGATGTGCGGGCCGATCGTTCGAATATAATGCTCGACGAGTGGCTGAAAACGGATAGCCAAAGCCGCCAAGGCGAAGGAAAATGCCAGCAGGCCAAGTCCTGCCAAACGCTGTGCTAGCAAACGACCGCGTGAGCCCTAGTCATCCGGCTCTTATGCGCCGTCGGCTTTTACGCTCCCGCCGATGGGTGTGCCTGGTGGCCTAACGCGATGCGCCGACGGCCCTGTTAGCAGACAAAAGGCGTGGGTAACATGCGCAGGTCTGGAAGAGAAGCATACTCAAAAAGACCGTCACCGGACATTTCGGGAGCTGAGCCTGCCGCCCGGTACGTAGAACACGAAAGAGGCCGAGCTTCTATCAGCGCGGCCTCTCTCATTGCCACATCTAACGCTAGTGCAGGCCGTATACCGCGGCCAAATCGTGCATCGCGGTAGTCAAAATTGCGTGATAGTCCGCATCGGCCGCAATGCCGTATTTGCTGTCGATGTCACGCATGACTTGCACGTGGATCGGGTGCGACACCGCGCGATCCAGCATCACTTCGACGTTGAAGCCGTTGCCGGTTTGACCGGCCGACCACAGGGCTTTGGCCAGCGCGGGGCCGTCGTGCGGGTCGGGACTGGGCGACGAAGGCAGCGCCACATGCTCCTCTTTGACGATGCGCAGCGAGTCCGTCACAACGAAATTAAAAACTTTCAGAAAGTTCGCGATTTTTTCTTTGCCGTACTGGTTGGTGAGCTTGCCGACTTCGGCATCAAATTTGTCGCCGGCCAGGGTTTTGAGCAGCGTAACGCTTTTGAAGTCCGAGGGACCGCCGCCCGCCATGATCATGGATAGGGTGACTTGCAGGGCCGGTTTGCCGGTGTAGACGCCGGGGCCTGAGAAGCGCGAAGCTGCGTTTGTCACCTCGGGCATCATTCCGCCCGGCATCATGGAGCCGCTTGCGGCCGGTGCGGCTGAGGGTGCGCACAACGCCGCAAAGAGCGCCAGTGCAAAAATCCTGCGAAGAACGAACATGCCGATCCTTTCGGGAGCAAAAGCTCCGCGTCGAAGTAGAACGATTACTGCTCTACAACGGGTCAGGATGCGGTTTAGATGTTCTCGAGGTTGCCGATCATCGGGCGATGCGCACGTTTTAGTGCGGGTTTCTTACCACGATCATGTCGGCAGTCAGCGAACCGTCGGAATTCGGCCGGCCACGCACGTCAACGGTGTCGCCGTCCTTGATCGTGTAACCGCGCGGATTGATCACCGTGCCTCGGTGCAGATGGATGGACCGGTAGCGATCCAGCTGCATACGCATCTGCATGTCGTATCCACGGTAATACGTAACGGTCCCCAGAGACTCCGTGTCGCTCCAGCCGAACACCGACTTAACGACGTTACCGAGCGCATTTACGGCGTCTTGTTCTATACCGGCGGGAACGCCGGGCACGGGGCTCGGCGCCCGGGTCGAGGCCGGAGCCGGTGTAGACTGAGCAGCCGCGTGCGCGGCCGAAAACATGAACAGGACGGCTGCCGCGGCAGCAACAAAACGCGTCTTCATACTCGTACAACGGTACCCCATTCGGCGAGGTTCCATTGGTTCGGTTAGCAGCCACCGTCATGCTCGTTCGCCCCACGGCCGGGACCGGCTTCCAGGTGCTGATGCTTCGCAGGAGCGAGCACAGCCATTTCGTTCCGGACGCGTACGTTTTTCCAGGCGGTGCCGTTGAGGCGGAAGATATGAGCGAACGAGCGTTTGCCCGCGCACGCGGAATCGATGCGCATGCGCTCGCTGTGCAGTTCCGCGCCAAGCCTGCACCTGCGCTTGCGCTCGACGTGCCGATGCCGGGGGAGCGAGAAGCGGCCGGATTGCTGGTTGCTGCCGTTCGCGAGCTTTTCGAAGAAGCGGGCGTGTTTCTGGCATGCGATGCGGACGGCGACACGTTGCCGCAGCGTCTGTTGCAATCGCGCGACGGGCGTCTTGGCGAATTGCGAGCGGCCCTGCACGAACGGCAGTTGCCGTTTACACAAATTCTGGAAGACCTCGAGGTCTATGCCGATGCGCGATCGCTCGTGCTGTTTTCGCAGTGGATCACGCCACCGGTATTTCCGCGCCGGTACAACGCTCACTTCTTTCTGGCGCTGGCGCGCGCGGACCAGGATGCCAGCGCGGACGCGCACGAAACGCACGACAGCCTTTGGATCGAGCCGGCGCGCGCGCTACAAGAATGCCGGCTCGGAAAACTGCGGATGGTGTACCCGACAATCAAACACTTGGAAAGGCTGGCGCAATTCGAAAGCGCCGCGCAGCTGTTGGAGTTCGCGCGGACCAAGACGATTTACAGTATCATGCCGCAGACCACGGGTGAGCGGACGTTCTCGCTGCCTTCGAACTTGGAGTTCGCGTGGTAAACGGCCGCATTATGCTGGTGCGTGCGCCGAATCCATCGGCAATGACGCTTTCCGGTACGAACAGCTATCTGATCGACGGAGAAAACGGCGAGGCGATCTGCATCGATCCCGGTCCGGAGATCGAGCGGCACATCGACGCGCTTCTCGCTACGGCCGCGATGCGCGGGGTTCGCATCGCGCTTATCTGCATTACGCACGGTCACCCGGACCATGCCCCGGGTGCGCGTCTGCTCGCACAGCGTACCGGCGCTCCGGTGGCGGCG
>DASRSF010000208.1:0-12912 GCA_035656615.1 Vulcanimicrobiaceae bacterium
GTACTGCGTGAGCAAATTCGCCGCCGTCGGATATTCCGAAGGTTTGCGGGCACGCTTGGCGCGCGACCGGATCACGGTCACGACGGTAGTACCCGGTCTCATGAGGACCGGCAGTCCGCGCAACGCATTGTTCAAGGGCCAGCATCAAAAGGAATACGCCTGGTTCATGCTTTCGGACTCGCTCCCCGGCGCATCTATCGCCGCACGCAATGCCGCGCGGCGTATCGTGGACGGCATGCTGCGCGGGCAGGCGGAAATCGTGCTGTCGTTGCCCGCGCAATTCGCGGTGATCCTGAACGCTTTCGCCCCCGGGTTCTTCTCGGCGATCATGCAGCTCGCTGAGCGCGTGCTCCCGGGCGTGGGTCCCGGCAGCACGGCAAGTGCGCCCGGGCGCGAGAGTGAAAGCAGCCTGACCACCTCGCCGCTAACCGTGCTGAGCCGGAAGGCCGAACGCGACTATAACCAAATATGACGGCATGGACTATGCAGCTCGGCGCGCGGCGTTCATGCAACGCATCGGCGAAGGCGTCGCCGTCATTCCCGGTGCCTGCGAACGGCTACGAAATGGCGATAGCGAATACCCGTTCCGCCAAGACTCCGATTTTTTGTATTTAACGGGATTCAACGAACCCGATGCGGTGCTGGTGCTTGCGCCGGCGGCCGCGCGCGATCGAACCGTTATCTTTTTGCGCGACCGGGATCCCGCAAAAGAAGTTTGGAACGGGGCGCGCCTGGGCGTAGAGCGGGCGCCGTTCACGTTGGGCCTCGATGCCGCGTATTCCATCGAGCGTCTCGAGGACGTACTCCCCGATTGTTTGGTGGGCAGCGGGCGCTTATACTACGCGCTCGGAAAAGATTTCGCGTTCGATCGCCGCGTGCTCGCAGCCGTCGAAGCAGCACAAGATCGCGGCGGACGGTTGCGCGCGTTTCCGCAAGAACTTGTCGATCCGGGAACCGTACTGCATGAGATGCGCCTGCACAAAGACGCGGACGAAGTTGCCGTCATGCGCCGGGCGGCGCAGATAACGGCGCTCGGGCACAGCGAAGCGATGCGCGTCACAGTGCCCGGTATGCACGAGTTCGAACTGCAGGCGCACATCGAGTTCGCCTACCGCCGCGCCGGTGCGCAAGACGTTGCCTATACCTCGATTGTCGCCGGCGGCGATAACGCGACCACGCTTCACTACAATACCAATCGCATGCGATTGGACGACGGGTGCCTGGTGTTGGTCGATAGCGGCTGTGAGCTCGACGGGTATGCGAGCGATGTGACGCGCACGTGGCCGGTGAACCGCAGGTTCACGCCGGAGCAGCGCGCGGTGTACGAGGTCGTGTTGCTTGCGCAACGCGCCGGTATCGAGACCGTCAAGCCGGGCCGTGGCTGCCGTGACTTTCACGAGGCCTGCGTGCGTGTGATTACCGAGGGCCTTATCGATCTCGGTTTGCTCAGCGGCTCCGTTGACGAAAACATCGAGACAAATGCGTATCGCGCGTACTACATGCACGGAAGTGGGCACTGGCTCGGTTTGGACGTGCACGATGCAGGAAGATACCGTGACGATGCGGGGCAGTACCGCGCATTGGAACCGGGGATGGTGACGACGGTAGAACCCGGTATTTACATCGGCCGCGACGCCACGGTTCCGCAGGACTTTCGATCGATCGGGATACGGATCGAAGACGATATCTTGGTGACGGCGCACGGCAATGAAAACCTGACCGCGGACATTCCAAAGACCGTGGATGAGATCGAGGCGATCGTCGGCGCGGGCGCGTGCGTATAGCAATCGCCGGGGGGAGCGGATTCATCGGGCGGCATCTCGCAGCTGCGCTTACCGGTCGCGGGGACGGCGTGGTGCAGATTTCATTGCGCGATCCGGTTGAAGCGGCGCAAAAGGCGGCGCCGTGCGATGCGATCGTCAACCTGGCGGGTGAACCTATAGCACAGCGTTGGAACGCCGAAGTCAAACGCCGTATCATGGAAAGCCGATCAGCTCTGCCGGCCAGATTCTTGAGCGAACTGCGCAGCAGGGGCTGCGCGGCGCGCACGTTCGTCTCCGCGTCGGCTATCGGATACTACGGAACCAGTGAAACCGGTACGTTCACCGAAGAGAACGGCCCAGGAACGGATTTTCTGGCGGGGGCTTGTGTCGCATGGGAGCAGTCGGCGCAATACGCAAGCACGATGGGCATGCGCGTAGCGATCGTTCGCACCGGCATCGCGCTCGGAAGCGACGGGGGCGCGCTTGCAATGCTCCTTCCGATCTTCAAGAGCGGCGCGGGCGGACGCGTGGGCAGCGGGAAGCAATGGTTTTCGTGGGTGCACATCGACGACGTCGTCGCGCTCTATCTTCTTGCGATCGATCGGCTTGAGGGCGCTATCAATGCGACGGCTCCCGAACCCGTTAGAAACCGCGACTTCACGCAAATGCTGGCACACGCGCTTCACCGCCCGGCGGCGCTGCCGGTTCCGGCTTTCGTCGTTAAAGCGGCATTGGGCGAAGGCGCCGTGACGGTGCTCGAAGGGCAACGCGTCCTTCCCGAGCGAGCACTTCGCCAGGGCTATACCTTTCGGTTCACGCAGCTCGAGCCCGCATTGCAAGACCTCTTGTCGTAGCGCACTTACGGGACGTCGTAAACGTCCGCACCCTCTCCCGCGTTGACGAGATTCGACATCGCGCACAGCGGCTGCACGGGATGTTGCCCCGGACTCTTTGGTGAAACGATCAGATTGACCATACGGTGCTGGCCCGTGGAGACCGTAAAATACGGCGTGCACGGACTGGTGTACTCATCTGCCGCCAACACGGTAGACCGCCCGGCGGGAACGCTCAGAAACGTCACGTTACCCAACTTATCCGTAACGCCGTCCAGATCGCCGAAGGCGCCCGTAACGGTTACCGGAATGCCGCGCAGCGGTTTACGGCTGTGCGCGTCAATCACGTGCACGGTTACCAGGCCCTCTGCCAGCGCCGGCGCTGCCGTTACCAGCAACGCTGCGATAGCAGCCAAAGCAAACTTCATGCAATCGCTTCCTCTATCGGGAATTCCAAGGCCTCCAAATATTTCTCGGCGTCCATTGCGGCGCGGCAACCGGATCCGGCGGCGGTTATGGCTTGTTTGTAGCGGATGTCAAAGACGTCGCCCGCCACGAACACGCCCTCGATATTCGTTGAAACGCCGTCAGGCGAACGTATGTAGCCTGCGGGATCCAACTCAAGTTGATCGCGGAATATTTCCGTGTTGGGATCGTGTCCGATAGCGATGAAGAGCGCGTCCGCTTCGAAATCACGCATGCTGCCGTCGACGATATTGCGCAATCGCAGAGCTTGGAGTTTATCTTGGCCGATCGCAGCATCGACCACGGTGTTCCAAATGAAATCGATCTTGTCGTGAGCGACCGCGCGATCCGCCATGATTTTGCTGGCGCGAAGATGGTCGCGCCGGTGGATCACCGTCACTTTGTGACCGAACCGCGTAAGGAACAGCGCTTCTTCCATGGCCGAGTCGCCGCCGCCGACAACCACGATGTGCTTTCCGCGAAAGAACGCCCCGTCGCAGGTCGCGCATGTCGACACCCCGCGCCCACGCAACCGTTCCTCACCCGGAATCCCGAGCCAGCGCGCGCCGGCTCCGGTCGCAACGATAACGCTCATCGTTTCGTACGAAGCGTGAGCGGTACGTACAACCAAGGGCCGGTTCGTGAAGTCCACGGCGGTCGCGTCGACATTTTCAACGCGTGCGCCAAAGCGCTCGGCTTGCTCGCGGAACTTGATCATCAAATCGGGACCCATGATCCCGTCGGGAAAGCCTGGATAGTTCTCTACGTCGGTGGTGAGCATGAGCTGTCCGCCGTACATACCGCCGGCGAGCACCAGCGGGCGCAAGTTCGCGCGAGCGGCGTAAATCGCCGCCGTTAACCCTGCCGGGCCGGAGCCGATAATAACAACGCGTTCCATACCGAACCTTTCGACTGCCTGGGTACGCCCTCCGGTTGCAGGGAACCATTCGGAGGAGATGGGAGCTGCTGATGGCGCTTGAAGACGAATTCTCCGACGTTCTGACCAAAGCGATGCGCGGAGCACGTCATAGCGTTGCCTCGGTTGCGCGCAACACGGGTCTTGGGGCAGGTGACATTTCGGCCTGGGCCGCGGGCCGGGGCGTTCCGGACGAGCAGCAAGCACGCACGCTCGCCGGCGAGCTGAACCTGGATCCCGGCAAATTCGCCGATGCGGCCGGCCGCCGGTGGAATCCCGAGCCGATTACACTGACCGACGTCCGGCATCACCCGCAGCTTCCGCACCCCAGTAACGGCTACGTCTTTTTCCTGGACGGGGGCAAACGCGCCGCGCTCGTCGACCCGGCCGGCATCCCGGGGAATCTGCTCAAGGTGCTGCGCGACGGCAAATACCACCTAGAATACATATTGATTACGCACAAGCACGCCGACCATTGCGATGCAACCGCCGACGTCGCCATGCACTTCCCGAATGCAAAGATCGTCATGCATGCCGCCGACGTGCACGCAATCGGCTCACTGGCGCAAAAGGCCACGCGCGTCAAAGACGGTGAAGAGTTACCGTTCGGCGACGTGCGGATTCGCATGCTGCATACGCCCGGTCATACGGATGGATCGTCATCCTATCTCTTCAAGTCCACGCTCTTTACCGGCGACACGCTTTTTGCCGGAAGCGTCGGCGGCGCCTATGGCGATGCAACCACCTATGCGGACATCTTGAATAGCGTGCGCTCCAAAATCTTCACGCTTCCCGACGACACGATCGTCATGCCGGGGCACGGCCCGCCGAGCAAAGTCGGCTGGGAAAAATTGCATAATCCGTTCTTTCCAAACGGATCGACCCACTAGGCGTTATTGAGCGGATAGCGGCTTACGTCCGCAGCTTGTATCCGGTGTAGGCCATGCGCAAGGCAATCCCGAGCGCAAGAATCATGAGTCCGACGATCGCGCCCAGCGACTGCCAAAGCGGCAAATAGCTCTGTAACGTATAGCTGTAGCGGAAGGCGTCGATCGTATAAAACATCGGGTTGAAGAGCTCCGCACTTCGAAGTGCGGGCGGCAGCAACTGCGCCGAGGTGAAGACGCCGCCGACGAAGACCAGCGGGGTAATCGCAAAGGTCGTCAAGACCGCTAAATGGTCAAACTTTTCCGCAATAAGTCCAAAGATGATCCCAAGCGCCGAAAACAATATGGAGACGATGATCATCACAAGAAAATAGAGCAGCCAATTGTGCGGCAGCGTGTGCACCAGTAACAAGCCGAGCAGCATGATCATGTTTGCAATGAGGAGCGCGCGCGCCACGCTTCCGAGCACGTAGCCGAAGACCATTTCAGACGAAGACATCGGCGCGATAAGCATCTCTTGAATCGAGTTCATGAAACGCCCTTGGAACACCGAGCTGCTGCACTCGCCGTATGAAGAGTCGATGACCTGAAGCATGATCAGCCCCGGGATCAAAAATTCGGCATACGAGACACCCTGAACGCTTTTGATGCGGCTTCCCAGCGCCAGGCCGAAAATCGTAACGTATAAAACGGTGGTGATGATCGGTGGCCAAATGACCTGGTTGATGATCTTCAGGCTGCGCACCATTTCACGCTTGATTAGCGTAAAAAGGGCAACCCAGTTGACGCGCATCTCTGCGGCGTGCGTCTCAATCATGTTCGCGTGAGCTCCAGGAAGACGTCTTGCAGCCGCCTGCCCTGGCCTTCCAGCAGCGAAGCCGTGGTTTCCAGCGCGACAAGCTTTCCGTTACGGATAATCCCGACGTTGCGACAGAGTTCTTCCGCCTCTTCCAAGTAGTGCGTGGTCAGAAAGATTGTCATTCCGCCGGCGTTTAGGTTGCGAAGCATTTCCCAAAGCTCCAGTCGCAGTTCCACGTCGACTCCCGCAGTCGGCTCGTCCAAAATCAGCAGCTTGGGCGAGTGGACCAAGGCGCGCGCAAGCGTCAAACGACGCTTCATTCCGCCGGAGAGCTTCATATAATCTTGCTTGGCTTTGGACGTCAAACCGAAACGTTCGAGCAGCATGTCGACACGTTCGGCCACGTCTTTTGGACGCAAACCGAAGTAACCACCCTGATAGATGAGGATGTCGCGAATCGACAAATAGCGGTCGAAATTATACTCCTGCGGCGCCAACCCGACCAGGCTGCGGGCGATCCGCCACTGAGCCGCGTTATCGTATCCGAAGATCCGGATGCTTCCGGCCGTCACTTTTGCCAGACCGACGATCGCGTTGATAGTGGTCGTCTTGCCTGCGCCGTTGGGCCCCAGAAACGCGAAGAAATCGCCGGCCTCCACGCGCAAAGAAACATCGTCGACCGCGGTGAAGCCGCCGTAGCGCTTGACCAGGCCCGAAATCTGAATAGCGGGCGGGCTCGCGGGCCCGTTTAAGGTATCTGCGTCTTTAATCGTTTATACCGGTGGCGTCGAAGCGTGGAAATAAGATCCGCACTATCCGGAATCCCACTATCCGCGAGCTGGGTTGCAACTTTCTTCACGTCAAAGGCAACCCGGCGATGTTTTGCTTCCCAGCCGCCGGCTCGTTCGATAAGCATCGCATACGCCGCGCGAGCGTCGCCGTCTTTGGGCAGACCGGCCGACGAAACGTTGACCAACAGCTTGCCGCGCCACGCGCGCACGTACGGGATGTGCAGGTGGCCAAACGCAATCGCGGCAGCCGGTTCATCTCCGATGTAGCGTTCCAATGTGGCCTCGTCCGCATCGGGCCACAGGTGCCCATCGTCAGTGCTCGGATTGGCATGCACGATCAGCAATTGGTTTTGCGGATCGCCGAAGCGCAACGAAAACGGCAGTTCCCGCAACCATTGCACCCACTTTTCACCGATTTCCTTACGCTGCCAGATTGCCTGCGCACGGTCGCGATCGTCACTTCCCGTAAGTTCGCCCTCATCGGCTGCGGCAATGTAGCGGTCGGTGTTTCCGCGCAAACATTGCGCGCCGATTTCACTGAGCCGCTGTAGGACTTTCTTGGGGCGAGGGCCGTCCATGCACAAATCGCCGGCCGCCACGATGACGTCCGCACCGCCCTGGTGCTGAAGATCCGCCAGGCACGCATCCAGTCCAATCAGGTTTCCATGAATATCGGATAAAATTGCAATACGCATCGCTACTACTCAGCCACGTTTTATGTCGGCGACGAGCATTGAGGGCGCAAGTGCAATTCGCGCAAAGTCGTACAGGTCGATCGCTTCGACCGTGGTACCGGATTTGCGAAGAAGATCGATGACGCGTGGAAACCGAATGTCGGCAAGCACGTGCTGTTCTCCCAGATTCAGCACGCCGGCACCCAGTTCATCCCCTCGTGGCGCTACGACGGTCTTGAAACCGGCGAATGCAGCATGGTCGATCAGATCCGGCGCCCCAAGCACGACGGCGTCGTGCGCAACCACGCCCGCAACTGCACGCAGCGCGCGAACACCGGGACCCAAACGTACTTCAACGGCAGTAAAGCCGTGAGCGCGAGCGATCTGCGCAAAACCGCTGCGACCGAGTGCGTTGCTTCGCGCACCGGCGCCGATGAATGCGGTCGTTCCGGCCAAAAGCACGTCGCTTCCGTCGATGAGACCCGGAGCGGCAATATGGCCGGCAATTGGGATATCGTGCTTGACGAACTCGTTCTCCAGCCACGCGACCTCCATCCGGCGCGTCATCGCCCAGGGCCGCATCATCACCGCACCGTTCTCGAATACAATCGCCGCGTCAACCAATGCGCATGCGAACGGGTCCGTGGAATGCGCATCGAGTTCGGTGACCTCACAGCGGAAGTCGCGCAGCGTTTTGACCAGCACGCCTTGTTCGGCGAGCGCGCGCGTATACACGGCGTTCGGTTCGCCGGGCAGCGGCGGCGCCAATTCGATGGCCGGTGTGGGTCGGACGACCGCCGCCGCGCGCAGCGGCCCCGTCGGAGCGGCAATTAATCGAGGACCGTATGAGGAAGTCGCGGTGTGCATCTACTCGCTATCATTCAGGTGAAAGGCGTGCAGGGCCGCTTGGTAAAGCGCCTTCTGCCGGGCGGCATAGACCTGCGGGGAGTAGTGGGACCGGGCGCCGGCCAACGCGTCCGCCCGCCGGGAGAGGTCGATGAGCCGCGCTGAGCGTTCGACGTCTGCGTCCGGACCACTCTGGTCGGTCCCGGCCAGCAGCGCCGCGATCCGCCGGCCTTCGACACTGGCCGTCTGGGTGGGAACGGGAATCACCGTATAGGGCGACGTCAAGGCCTGCGCACTGAAGAACGACGACATATCACCGGCCAGCAAGTCGCCGATGGAAAGCGGCGGCAAACCAAGCAGCTCCTCCTCCGTCTTCAGGATGCTCACCGTTGAAAGATGCTCCGCAGAGGTATAGTGCCGCTTGGCGTACGGCGAAACGACGACCGCGTAGGTGCGGTGTTCGCTGACGTGATCGCGTGAGCTTTGTGCGTCATCCGGCGTGATGAAGATCGCGGTCGAATTCCACGAGGGCCGGTGAGAGAGAAAATCGACGATCATGCCCAGTGCGCGGTCGCCGTCTGCGACTTCTTCGGGAAGCGGCGGAATATTGATGCCGTAACCGCCGTGATCAGCCGGCAGCCAAATGTAGGTAAAATCGGGCAGCGCGTTGCGCGCTTCCAAAGCAGTGTAATCGCGAATGAACTCGCGCGCGCGGCGCACGTCCCGGATCCGCAGATTCCAGCCGGGATAATTCAGGTCGATATGATTGCCCAGCGCCGCCAGGGCCGGAACATTTAATGAATACAATCCGCCCAAGCCGCTGGTAGGCGCGGTTCCGTCAGCTTCGCTGATGAAGTTCGGATCGTCATCACGCGGATTCTCGGCGTGCCCTTCGTCATAGCCCGAAAGCCGCACGAGATCACCGTAATCACGGTAGTTCAAGCCCGCGGCTCCCGCACTATTGAAGATGTATCCCGCGCGTGGGTAGTCCTCGGGGTCCTCGTTCTTATTCACCAGCGGCGAACGTCCGGACTTGACAAGCAGCGTTTTCTCCGAGTACGCCGTTGCTATGCCGGCGGCGGCGAATTGATGGCCCGCATCCGATTCTTCGGCGTCCGCATACAAATTCGTAGCCAATCCGAATTCTCGCGCGAGCGCGTGAAGATTCGGCGTAATCGTTTGACCGAACGAAACCAAAGATGCCTCGCCGTTGCCGTATGGACGTCCCTGCGCATCGGTGAGATCACCCAGCATCGCGTCGTACGTCTTATTTTCTTCCAATATGAAAACGACGTGCCGAATGACGCTGCTTCGCTGCAGCGACCGCAGCGGAGGAACGATCGGGTTGGGCTTTGCCGACTGAGCGATCCGCAAATACCGAAGCGCCGAAAACGTCGTTCGCTGCAGCGGGAGCTTATGGAGATCGATCCGCTGCAGCGTGGCCCAAATCACATTGCTATCCTGATCCGCCTGGTAGATGTGACCGGTAGGGCTCATGCGATACGGTGGTCCGCCTTCGAAACGCGGTTCTTCCGAAATACCTTTGGCGTTGGTTACATAGAGATACCGTCCGGAGGGCGAAACGGCCAGCCCGCTGGGATACCAGCCCGTCGGAATCAAGCCCAGGCGGTGAAGGTGCGCCGGGCTACGCGCATCCAGTACGGCGACGGCGTTCATTCCCGCCAATGCGACGTAGAGACGCTTTCCGTCCGGACTGCGTACAATTGCATCCGGTTGCGTACCGTACGGCGAGCGATCGTACAGGCGCAATTGCAACCCGCCGATCACGCGCGGAACGCCGGCCAAGCTCACGATCGCGATGCGATCGACGTTGGTCATGCAAACGTATGCGTATCGTCCGTTCTTCGAAACAGCTATCGCACTAGGATGCGCACCGCCGATGTTCGATGATCCGTCGGGCGCCTGATCCATCGGCGTCGTAACAACAGCTCCGGAAACGTCTGCGCCGGGTGTGAGCGCGATTGTCGTCATCGCCGAGGCGGCGGCAGGCGCAAACGGAACGTTTGAAAACGGCGGATACCGCACGGGCTGGGGGAGATTGCCGTACAGCATTAGTCCCGGGTCGGTAACGTACAGCCGGCGGCCGGCCACTGCGGCCGCGTACGGAAAATATCCTACCGGCGTCGTGTGCATGATCCGGCGCTTGGCCAGATCGAGCGCAGTAACGCTGTCGGCGAGATTGTTGACCACGTACGCCACGCGATGATTGGGCGAGAGTGCAATCCACCCGGGAAAAGCGTGATTCTGATTGGCGTACCGCATGTCGACCGGACCGGGAAGCGCCGTAAACGTCGTCTCCGCATGTAATTTCCCGCCGCCGTCCAGCTGCCAAAAACGCACGGTGTTTCCTCCGCCGGTGGAGGCCGCGACAAGCGTCGATCCCGGATGCGAGGGATCGTTCACCGCTACAACGCCGATGAACAAGGAGAGGTTGTCGTCCTGGTACACGTCCGTAACGCGCATCGTTTGCGTGTCCACGACCGCGAGCGAGAACCCGCCGCGCGCCGCCGGATTTATCCGGCTGATTGCCTGCGCTTCACGCTCGTCGTCATTGCTGACGATCGCGTATCTGCCGCTCGGGGACAGCGTAAGGCCGAGCGCATTCATCCCGACCACGACGCTTGCGCCCACCGGTGAAACGATGCGGCCATTCGGCAGAACGGTGGAGTAGGGGTTCGCGGGATTGGGCGGACCGGCCGGGCGCGTTCCGGCAGGGACCGTATAGACGGTCGGCAACGGGGCAGCGCCGGCAAGCGCGAGAGCCGCGAATGCGGCAAAAAAACGGACGAGAGTCACGACCGCAGGCATACGGATGCCGCACGACCCTGTCCTTTTTTAACCGAGGCGGCCCGCTAGACCGAAGCGAGCAGTTCGACCCAGTGATTCCAGAGAGCGCGATCGCCTTTTTCGGGATCGTCGGCCGTCTCCTGGGCCGATTCAATCAGCGCCGCAAGCTCGGGTTTGTCGGCCGGGACGTTTTCTTCCAGGAATTGCGCGGCTGCTTCAAGCGCGGTCTGCGGCTCGAGCGGATCCGAACGCAACGTATCGAGAAAGTGCTGATACATCTGGGGAACGCGCGAATGGTCACCCTCCATCTGCATGTCCCGCGCAATCTGTTCCAGACGGCTATCGCCTAGGCGAGCCGCCTGCTCCAACAACAATTTGCGGATCGCTTCATACGTCTGATCCTTCGATACAAAGTCCATCGCGCAAACTATACCCGGGCTACTATTCGCCTAACTTCTCAAAGGCAAGAGCAAGCCGGCGCACGCCCTCTCTTGCTTGCGGCACCGGTAAGTGTCCGAACGAGAGGCGAAGCGCCGGCGGCCCTTGGCGTGTGGGATAGAACGGCTCCGAGGGCATCACCAGTACACCTTGCCGCGCAGCGGCGTCGAATGCGGCACTGGTCGAAATGCGGGACGGGAGGGTCAACCAGACGTTGAGTCCGGCTGCGGGCGGCCGCACCTGCGCCCACGGAAGAAATTCCGCAAGAGCGTCGATGAACGCATTGCGTCGCGTCAAATACAATCCGCGCGCGGAACGGATATGACGGGCATACCCAGGCGAGGACATAAATCTCCAAAGCGCGCGCTGCGTGAGTGTTGAGGTGAAGACGTCCGTTCGCGCCTTGGCTTGCTGCAGTGCTTGCGCGAGCGATCCTTTGCAATACAGATAGCCGATACGCAGCGCCGGAAAGATGGATTTGGACAGGCTCTCCATGACGATGACCCGGCCGTCCACGTCGGCTGCAGCCAGCGGCGCCGGAGCCGGCGAGTCGTACGTCAGCTGCCAGCTCGTTTGGTCTTCCAGAATAACGGCATCATAACGGCGCGCCAGCGCGACGATCGCTTTTCCGCGCCGTTGCAACAGGACCGCGCCGGTCGGATTCTGGGCAATCGGATTAACGTACAGCAAACGCGGCCGGTACTCGGCGAATACCCGCTCGACGTCTTCAGGACGGATACCGTCCGCATCGCTTTGCACTTCGACGTACGTTACGCCGCGAGCATCAAAGACACCGAGCGTGTTGGAGTACGTGGGACTCTCCGAGGCGACGACGCTGCGCGTTTCCAGCAAAACCCGCGCAACCAAGTCCGCTGCCTGTTGCGCTCCGGAACAAACAATGATCTCCTCCGGATCGGCAACGCACCCGCGAGTTCTTAAAAGTGAGCTGAGCGTTTCGCACAAATCCGGATCGCCGCCGGCAGCCCGGTATTGCATGAGCTCCGGCGGATCTTCCACGAGCGTGCGATGGAACGCGCGCGCGAAGTCGTGCAGCGGAAAAGTTTCCGGGGCGGGATGCCCATTGGCCAAATTAATCGCGCCGGGAGCCGTTGCTCTAGTGAGCTGCTCCATGACGCCTTCCATGCGTTCGGCGCGCGCAAACCGGCCCACGTCGGGCTCCCAACGCGGCGCAAACGCGCTCTCCGACGCAGGCGGCTGCGCAATGAAGGTGCCTTTGCCTACGCGCGAGACGGCGCGGCCCCGCGCGGTAAGTAAATCGTATCCTTGCGACACGGTGACGAGTGCGCAGTTGAGATCGCGCGCGAGTTCGCGCATTGCGGGTAAACGATCGCCCGGGCGCAACCGTCCGGTCTCAATCGACTCGACGAGCTGATCGGCAATTTGCACGTACAGCGGGCGCGGGTCGCCAGCTGCAAGGACGATGTCGATCGCGGCGGTTTTACTTTGTATCGAGCCGGTAGCCAATGCCCCGTACGCTCGCAATCTCGACCGGCGCCCCGACCTCGGTCAGTTTTTTGCGCAGCGCTGCGATATGAACGTCGACCACGCGCGTGGGCACGCCTGAAGTATCATTCCAAACGTGTTCGAGAATCTGCGCACGCGTCAACAGACGGCCCTCGGCTTCGGCCAGGAACCACAGCAAACGAAACTCCAGCGCGGTGAGGGAAATAT
>DASRSF010000209.1:0-13384 GCA_035656615.1 Vulcanimicrobiaceae bacterium
GGATGCGGCGGAGCTCTCATGGACTGCAGATCGGCCCGGCAATTGGATGTTCCATTGCCACATCGACGATCACATCAGCCGCCATGCGCCGCTACGCGACATGCGCGCCGGGTTGGCCGATCCGAAGCTTACCGTTGCCAGGCGTTTTCACCAGCCGAACGAGCCAATGGGCGGCATGGTGATCGCTTTGAAAATCTTGCCGCGACCCGGCGATCGCGCTCAAGCCCCTCAAATTGCAACTCGCCGGCTCACGCTGGAAATGAATGCCGAGAATGTTGTGCATCCACCGTACGAGGGGCTCAGCAAGGGTTCGTTGCGGCTTTCCGGCGATAGCACCGCCGCCGTGTCAACGGGTAATCTAGGGCCGCCGATTGTGCTCACGCGTGGGCAACCCGTCGCGATTACCGTGCTCAATAGAACATTCGAAGAAACGAGCATGCATTGGCATGGCGTCGCGCTGCAGGATAGCTACTACGATGGCGGAGCCGGCATGGGCATGGCGATGAAGGGCGATCGTATGTCACCGCCCATTGAACCAGGCGCGGCCTTTGTGGCGCGCTTTACGCCGCCGGACGCCGGAACATTCATGTATCACGCCCACATGGACGACGGCTGGCAGCTGGCAAGCGGACTTGTCGGCCCGCTCATCATCATGCCGGCGGGTGAGCGCTTCGACCCAATGACCGACCACATCGTGATGATTTCGGAATCGTACGAAAGGGCAGGCAGCCCGTTCGTTGCGATCAACGGAACACTAAAACCTCCTCCGATTACAATGACGGTTGGAGTGCCGCAGCGTCTGCGCTTGATTGAGCTTTCACTCAGCGGCGAGAATCTTGCCGTCTCACTCTGGGATGGGTCGCGCGTCCTTGTGTGGACACCGATTGCGAAGGATGGCCGAAGTCTGCCGGCAGCACTGCAACTGCCGGAGATCGCAACTCGGGGCTTGAGCGTCGGGGAGACGCGCGACTTTCGATTTACGCCGGAACGACCTGGTACACTGACGCTTTCTGTCTACGATGGCGACAACAATAACATGCTCGTTGGCTCCGAACGCATCATTGTTACTGCGAGCGGCAGCACAGCCGCGAAGCAGCCTTAGGGTGTTTCGTCTTGCTCTTGCATTTCTCGCAGACGGAGCGTAATGAAATCGGCGACTTCGCCCGGCCCGGTCACATAGAGCTTGCAGCCCGACGCGATGTGATCGACCGAACCTCGCCACGCCTGGCTGCTATAGGCATTTTCGGTCCACATGCGGACGAGGAACACGTGCTCGCGGCGCTGGTAGTTCATAGAACCAGATTAAACGCTTAGCGTGCGGCGCTCGTGCCGGTCGCCGCGATTTCACGATTGAAGTCAACCGATAGAAAGGCTTCGCGCCATTGTTCGTTTTTGATTGAAGCCGCAAATCGGTTTAACGCGCTTACCGCTTCTTGGCGAGCGGCGCGCGCGCGACTCTGGTCGCCGGTAGCCTCACGTACTCGCGCGATGGCGCGCCAAATGTAGTGCGGCCATAAGGCTCCTTCTAGCGAATCGGCCGCAATCTCGCACAGTTCGTCAGCCACGCCGCGTGCCTGGTCGATTTGGCCCGCTGCAAGATAGGCCAGGGCGAGATCTGAAAGATCGTCGGCAAAATCCCGCCGCTCTTGATGCGCCCGGCGTATGGCAATTCCAATTTCCATGTCCGTAATTGCGCCGTCAATATCACCCAGCACCAACTTCGCGTTACCGAGATTTGCAAGGGCCGCAGCTTCGAACACGGGAAACGCGATCGCTCGAGCCCGGTCTAGTGCGCCTGCAGCCAGCGCTCTTGCGGCTGCGGCTTGGCCGGAGTGTAGCTTGACGAAGCTCAAATTGACATCGTTGGCGACCGCCATCCGAACCTCTTGGACGACGTCAAGCAAAGCGTTTGAGCGATTAATGCACTCGATAGCTTCCTCGAAGTTGCCTAAGCGCATCGCCAGCAACGTCTTATTCGTCAACGTCGTACATAAGCCACGCCGATGGCCCATCGTGGCATAGATTTCGACGGCAAATTCAAACTGGGCGATGGCTTCGTCGTAATCCCCAAGCCATGCGCAGCTTACGGCGATGCGAGCGCGCGAGGACGCCTCGGCCTCGCGATCGCCTTGCTGCTCACTAATAGCGAGCGCGTCGCGCGAAAGCTCACGGCACTCTGCGTAGCGTTGCTGAAGCAGTGCCGCAACCGCCGCAGTGCTAAGTGCCTGGACCGCAATGGTGCGATCGCTCGCATCCGATGCCCGTTCGCGCAGAAGTTTAAGATACTCGTGCGAGAGTTCGTAATCACCCGCGTTGGTAGCGATTTCTATCAATAAAGATAGACTCGCAACCTGCTTTGAGATTTCCCCGGCATCCTCGTAGAGACCCAACGCTCGGCGCGCCATTTCAAGCCCCTCGCGATGCCTGCTCAACTTTACGAGAGTCGTGGCCTCTTGCAGCGTGACATCAGCCATCGCGCCGAAATCGTTGCTGCGCCCAGCCAGCGCCGTCATGCGGCGAATTAATTCAAGCTCCCGATCGGACTCGCCTAAGCTGCGTGAGAGGATAATGGAGCGCCGGAGAACGTCCAGGCGCTCGTCATCGCGGTCAACTGTCTCAGCCAGATGGTCGAGCTCATGCACGTCGGCTTCCTGTCCAGCGCGATCTCCGATACGCCCACGAACCGCCTCGCGTAGCCTGAGGAGATCGCGGCGCTTTTCGCGATCGTTCGTATCCTCAAGCGCTTTGCTCGCGAGCGTAATGCACTCGTCGTTGGCGTATAGGTGCGCCGCGCGTTCCGCAGCTATCGCGTACCACTGCGCCGCTTTTGCGGGCATTTTCGCGCGCTCGAAATGATGAGCTAGGTCGCGTGCGATCTCGGGAAGGTTCTGCGCGTAAAGGTCCAACATGACCTCAGCAACACGAGCATGCCGTCGTACCAGCCGCGCCGGCTCGATCTCATCGTAGATGGATGCAGCCACGAGGTGGTGGCTGAAGACGTAGTCCTGCCGGGTTCGCACTCCGGCTTCACGAATCAGGCGGCGGTCCAAGAGTTCGGCGAGTGCTTCAATTACCGTAGCCGCGCTGAAACCGGCGGCGTCGCGAACGACATCCACGCTGAACGCTACTCCGGCAACCGAAGCAATCTCCGCGACGCTGCGCGCATTTTCACTCAGGCGCGCTGTTCGAGCCGCAATCGTGGCGGCAATTCCACCACGAAGCACGCCCCTCTCTTCGGTTTGCACGTCGCGTTCTTGATTTTCCGCCAAGGTCTCATTCAGAAAAAGCGGCAGCCCTTCGGTGTGTGCGTAGAGATCGCCCACCTGGGAATCCGGAATCCGTTTATCTTTATTGATCTTGGAGAGCAGCGTCGCGACATCGTCGCGCTTCAGCCGTGCTAAAACAACACTGGCCGCCAGTCTCTCCGTGCGCAGGTCTCGCTCGAGAAGACGCAGAGAGTGCCCGCGTACCGCCTCCTCCTCGCGGTACGATGCCGCAATCAGAACTGGGTTACGGGCGCAACGCCGAGCGATTGCGGCAATGGCATCCATAGTCGCAGGACCTGCCCAATGAAGGTCCTCAAAGATCAGGAACAAGGGACGTGGTGACGCAAGCGCCTGGACGCAGCGCGCCAACGCATCCAACAATCGTGTCGCTTCTCCATCCGGGGAGAGCACCGGAAGAGCCGGAAGGTTTTCGACCTCGGTGGCGACTTCAGGTAGAATTTGCGCCAGCGAGGCAAGTATTGAAGTATTCATCCCGCGCGATAGCAATAACGGCAGTGCCGATCGCAATGTTTCGGCAACGCACTGATATGGCGCACGTTCCGGATACGTCGTCGTACCGGCAAAGACGCGGCCACCTTCGCATTCGACAAGCCTGGCGAGCTCGCCGATCAACCGGCTCTTTCCGACCCCCGCCTCACCTGAAACGAAAACCACTTGCGCCTTGCTGCGCGCGCACCGATTCCAGCGTGCACGTAACTCTTCAAATTCTGCATCACGCCCGACGAAGGGCAACTGGGAAGACATGGTTGATAAAGGCACGCCGGGTAACGCGGGCGCCGGCTCAATCGAACCGGGAAGCGGATCACCACGCGCTACTGCGGCGCGCACGGCGACCGTCTCCGGCATCGGTCGTGCGTTTATCTCCTCGCGCAGGCGCTTTTCGAAGCGATCGAACTCTAGCAGCGCGCCGGATGCGTCGCCGGATTCGTATCGAGCGGCGAGCAGCTGTCGTACAACGTCTTCCCGCCAAGGATCCACTGAGAGGATACGCCGTGCGTAGGATATTGCGGCAGCGTGGTCGCGTTGCGCGCGATGGGCACGTACGAGCTTCATCAACGTGTCCAGATATCTCGTGCGCAAACGCTCACGCTCAGGCAAAACCCAGTCGTCATAGACTTCTTCCAGGAGATCGCCTCGGTAGCACTCGACGGCCTGCGCCAAGGTCGAGTCATCGCGGGAAAGACGCTCGAACTCGACGGAATCAACAAGGGCTGCGTTGTGCGCGTTCCAGCTTACGCTTTCGGCGTCCGCAATCAACCAGGGCTGACCTGGTCGAGCGGGCAGCGCTCTGTTCGCAAGATAAAGGTAACGCCGTAACTCGGCCAGCGCCGCCTGCTCATCCAGGTCTGGGAAGAGTGTGAATGCCAGCGCATTGCGTGCCACCGAACTCCCGCGGTGCAGAACGAGGAATCCTATCATGGCCAGCGTGGTAGTGCGCTTGGAAAACTTCACTGGTTTTCCTGCAACCGTCACACCGGCTTGTCCCAGCAGGCGTACTTCAACCTGGGGGTAGGTCTGACGCACAACCGATTCTTCCGATCAGCTTGAGCTGGATTCGAAGCAGCGTCGCGATGAAACTTACCGAAGCGACGCCGCTAATGCTTATGGAGGCTCAGGCGAGAGACCTGTCCCCTAAGACTGGAGGCTCTACCAGCGGCTCTAGGTATTATCGCTGCAATATTGAGGGTTTTCTCACACCCTCCAGCCGGGTTTCTTTTCTTACAATGGGTGAATCTTTGCTGCGCTTGTGCCGTTCCTGTACCTTGTGAAGCTCCGGCCTGGGTAGACCGGGGCTTCCTTTTCAGGTGGCGGCCCTGGACCTTAAGAGCGAAGCAAGGCAAATATCGCGAATACCCGGTGATGGCCACTCAGCCGGGGCGCGTCTTCAACGCGATCGTTACGGTCGGCATCTCGGCCATATTCTTCGCGATCATCGTCCCGCCGATGTTCGGTGGCTATACGACTGCATACACAGGTTTGCACGCCGGCCTTATAGGGACGGGACCCCTGGATGCGCATGTTACCATCGATCCTGGATCGCCGGCCGCGCGCGCCGGCCTGCACGATGGCGACGTAATCCGCTGCCTGCACATCCGCGACTACGAAATGCTTTTCCCGACGTTCGCAGCGCCCGGCTACGGTACGTCGCCGGTTCGCGGCTGCCTCATCCGCGCTGGAAGGCAACAGACGTTTGAACTCGTCGCTCAGCCGGGACCGCCGGCAGCGAGCCTTTACGGCGCGTTCGGTTTCGTCTTATTGCGGGTGCTCGCTTACGCGATCTTTCTCTTCGTGGGGTCCGCGCTGGTCATTTTGCGGCCCTCGTTAATGACGTGGCTGCTGTTCGTGTTCTGCGTGTGTACATCGCCCGCCGCCGCGGCGAGCGAGGCGCTGACGTCATTATCGCCAGGAGGCTATTTCGTCGCTGTCGGCTGGCTGCAGCTCGAGCAATTCGTGAGCAGCGCAGCGCTGTTGCTCTTTACGTTAGTTTTTCCGGATGCGTCGTTGCCGCGCGGCTGGCGCGGATACGCCTTTTGGGCTGTTTTTGCGGTGAGCGTCACGCTCTACAGCCTGAAGCTGGTGCAAATGTTCCACGCCACGGTCTATGCATTTCTGAGCGACCCGCTCACTATTAACTTCAATCTTATTGCGGCGGCCGCGGTTGTCGCCGTCGCGTTGGGACGCTTGGCCACGATGCGGCCGGCGGATCGAGCGCGCTTTGGTTGGGTGACCTTTGGGATCGTCGTGGGTGTCGTTGCGAACTATTTGCGGTTGCTGCCGGGTGTCTCGTCTTACGGCACGTTCGCCGGTACGGTCACTGCCGTGATGCCGATTACGTTGATGTACGGGATTCTACGACGTCACGTCATCGATGTGCGGTTTGCCATTAGCCGCACCGTCGTCTATGGCGTTATAACGACGATGATTGTCTGCGTAATCGCGGGCGTCGACTTTCTAACCGGCGAATACCTCAAGGGACTTCGTATCGCGCTCGCCATCGATGCGCTTGTGACGATTTCGCTCGGCGTCGCGCTGCATCGCATGTACGGCACTATCGAAAACGCGGTGGACCTTTTAATTTATCGGCGCAAACATGAAGCGGAGACGTATCTTAAACGGCTCGCACACACCCTTCTGCGAGCCGACCGGGAAGACACCATCGATAGAGCGGTCGTGGAGGATCCGTATGAAAGGCTCGACCTCACTATGGCGGCGCTGCTTCGCTTGAATGGCGAGGTTTATTCCACCGTTTCGGCTCAAGGCTGGAACGGCGCAACCCATTGGTTTGAACGCGAGCACGACGTCGTTCGCTTCCTTGCGACCGAGAGGCGGCGTCTGGACCTTCGCGATCTGCGCGAACGGGTACGGGTCGAAATTGCCGAACCGGGAGTTATGCCCGCAATGGCGGTTCCCATCTTCGAAGGTGACGATTTGCGCGGCTTCGCGTTGTACGGCCTGCATCGTGACGGCACGAAGCTCGATCCCGACGAGGTCGACGTCCTCGAAACACTCTGTCAGACAGCCGCCCAGGCATACGTGCGGATTGAAAATCTGCGTATGCGCGAGCTTCTACGCTTTGCCGACGTTCGGTCGTAATGCTCTGTACTTTCGAATACGTGGTCGGGCTGACTGGATTCGAACCAGCGACCTCTTGACCCCCAGTCAAGCGCGCTAACCAAACTGCGCCACAGCCCGACGAACCGTTATGCGGGAACCGATGGGTTGGCCACCATCACAATCCATTCCCCTTCCAGGTCTCGCGTGCGCCCGGCCTCGCGCCACCCCGTCTTGCGATAGACACGCAGTGCGCCCGCGTTCCAAGGGCGCACCTCCAGGCGCGCCTCGGGGATGCATTGTTCACGCAAAAAGTTCAGCCCGGCGCGCACCAGGGCGGTGGCCACGCCTCGGCCTTGCATGCCCGGGTCCACCGCAATGTTGAGCAGCTGCGCATCGCCCCTACTGCGATAGCGGCCGCCGCTTCGCAGAAACATCAATTTATTCGCCAAGATACGAGGCACTGCCGACAAACGGATGCCGAACCGTCCGCGCAATGCAGCGATCATCCAGCCAAACACCGCGCCGCGCACCAGCGCCTGAAGCTGTACGCGCTTCAAGCTTGGAATAAAGATCGCGTAGCCCACGAGGCAACCGCCTTCGCGTGCTGCCAGAAATCCCCGCGGTTCGATAGATTGAAGGAATGACCAAATGTCGAGAAAGGCATCAGGATGCGCGCCCGCACGATAACGCGAACCGTGTTCTTGCGCAAATGCACGCTCGAAAATTGCGAGCGCGGCGGGAAGCTCGCATCGCTCAAGCGGCGTGACGGTTAGCGAGTATTCCCGCCTTTGTGCGCAGCGCCGTTCTTCTTTGCGCGAGACCGTCCGGTGACCGCTTCGCGTAAGCCCTTGCCGGCAACAAATGCCGGGACGCTGCGCGGCGGTATATCGATTGCGGCGCCCGTCTTAGGGTTGCGCCCTTCCCGCCCGCGTCGCTGACGCACGACGAAGCTGCCGAAGGGCGTCAGAGCTACACGTTCACCGCGCTGTAGAGCCGATTTAATCTCGCGCAGCATGACTTCGATGATCTCACTGGCCACTCGTTTAGAGAGTTGTGCTTCGGAAGCGATGGCATCGACAATATCGGCTTTTGTCAAGGGTCTATCTCCTGGCCAGTGAGGTATACGCAGGGGCGGCCGGATTTCCCGCTATGGCGCGAGTAATCGGACAAGCGCACGAAGTGCCAAGAGGTACGACGTGACGCCGAACCCGGCGATGCTCCCTACGCACACCGGCGCGAGGACGCTTGTACGCCGGAATTCCTCGCGTGCGTGCACGTTTGAAAGATGCACTTCCACAACGGGAAGTTCGATCGCGGCAATGGCGTCGGCAATCGCGTAGGAGTAATGCGTGTACGCACCGGGATTGATGATCACTGCCTGGCAGTCCGAGCGCGATTGGTGTAAAGCCTCGATGATCGCGCCCTCACTATTATGTTGAGCGGTGCGAATTTCGCAATCGAGTTCACCGGCGAGTTCGCCGATCGCTTCGTCCACCTGGCTAAGCGTTTGGTGCCCGTAGACGGCAGGCTCGCGCTCTCCCAAAAGATTTAAATTCGGCCCATGGATAACGAGCACTCGCATCCAGGCGTGTTCGCAGGTGGAAATCCGCTGCCCTGGGTAACACGCGGAGATGCCCGATCTGCTTATCAGCGCGTCTGCGCCCGACGCCGGTTTTGCGCTCGTCGCTGGAATAACGACCGATCTCGTGCGCGAGGCGCAAGAGCGCCACGGCTTGAGCCCAACCGCAACCGCTGCGGTCGGCCGCTTGACAACGGGCGCGGCGTTGCTCGGCAGCAGCCTGAAGGGGCGCGAGCGGATCTCTTTACAGATTTCCGGCGACGGACCGCTGGGCACCGTGGTCGCCGACGCGTGGCTTATCGATGACGAACGCATTGCGGCCCGCGGATACGCGGAAAACCCGCAGGTCGACCTGCCGCTAAACGATCTTGGAAAGTTCGATGTCGCCGGTGCGGTCGGATCGGGATCGATGCACGTAACGAAATCGTACGAGGTCGGTCAGCCCTACGTCGGCGTTGTACCGTTGTACAGCGGCGAAATTGCGGAAGATATCGCTGCGTATTTGGTCAATTCGGAACAGATACCGAGCATCGTCGCGCTCGGCGTGCTGGCAGATCCCGGCGGTGTAAAGGCGGCGGGTGGTGTGATCGCGCAGTTGCTGCCCGGCGCTGACGAAAGCGCTGTTGCCAAGCTTGAAGAACGAGCTTTGGCGATGCCGCCGATCACCAAACTTATTGCCGGCGGTGCAGATGCCCACGCGCTTCTTCATGCACTCGCGGGCGAGGCGGAGCTGCGTTCGCATCGCACGATTGACGTGCAGTTTTCATGCCGTTGCACGCGCGAAAAAGTGGAAGCCGCGCTTCTCGGCTTGGGTGCGGACGAGCTGAACAAAATGGCTCGCGAACGGCCGGAAACCGAAGCGACCTGCGAGTTCTGTAAAAAAATGTACGTTTTTACTTCGGATGAAGTAAGCGACTTGGCGGAGCGGCTTAGAAAAGCTTAGGCGGAGGCTCGCGATACGGTTCGATGCGCTGCCAGTACGCTTCTTTGATGCTGCCGCCGTCGTTTTTGTACCACCAGCCGCATTCGCAGCGAATCGGCGGCCCGCCGCGCTCGGGGTAATTATATTCGCGGCTGCAGCGTTTGCACACGAATTTGCGGCCCGTCACGGGTCGCGTTGAGGAAGTGTAGGTTATTGCCTCTTCAGCCATGCTGTCTTTCGTTTGGTACGACGCGAACGAATTTGCGCGATCCGACCGAGAGAGTGGCGGCGTCGGCGGCCGGCCATGCGGCCTTCGGATCGCCCACGAGTATACCATCCACTCGGACACCGTTCCCCGAGATTAGTCGCTCCGCCGCACGCTTGCTCTGCGCAAACCCCGCGGCGACCAGTAGTTCCGAGACCCGACGGGCCGATCCGAGGGCAATCTGCGGCAAGTTGTCCGTCGGCAGTTCCTTGCGTTGCACGGTGCGCTCAAAGTACTCGCAGGCCGCCTTGGCCGCTTGCGAACCGTGGTAGCGCTCCACCACTTCGCGTGCCAGATTTTTCTTGGCCTCCATCGGATGAATATTCCCCGCTTGCAGGCCGTGCGCGAGTCCTTCGACCTGTTGGCGTGAATGGAAAGCGGCAAGGCGCGCGTACCGCAGAATCATCTGGTCTGATATGCGCATCAATTTCCCGAATTGTTCCTCAGGCGGCTCGGTCAAACCGACGTAGTTGTTCTTCGACTTGGACATCTTCTCAACGCCGTCCAGGCCTTCGAGCAGCGGCAGCGTCATACACACCTGCTCGCGCTCGCCCAGTTCACGCTGATAATGACGGCCCATCAGCAGATTGAACAGCTGATCGTTACCACCTAACTCGAGGTCGGCGTGAAGCGCCACGCTGTCGTATGCTTGTGCGACGGGATATAAAAACTCGTGCAGCGCAATGGGCGTACCGCTCGTATAGCGCGCTCGAAAATCTTCTCGCTCCAGCACCTGTGCAACGGTTACGCGCGCAAGCAGGCGCAACAAATCGGCCATGCTCAGGCCGGCGAGCCATGAAGAGTTGAAAACGAGCGTCACGCGTTCCATATCCAAGACTTTGCCGGCCTGCTCGGCATACGTGCGCATGTTGGCTTCAATCTCTTCTTGTGATAACGGCGGCCGCAGTTCATTTCTTCCGGTAGGGTCGCCGATGCGCGCGGTAAAGTCTCCGATCAGCAGCACGACTTTGTGGCCGCCTTCGACAAATTGCTGGAGTTTGTGCAGCACAACCGCATGGCCCAGGTGTAGATCAGGACTCGTCGGGTCCAGCCCCAGTTTTACCGTCAGCGGCGTATGTTCACGGATGCGCTCCTCGAATTCGGCGCGAGTCTCTACATGATCGCATCCATCGGCAAGCTCGTCCGGCGTTAAACTATTCCTCACGTACGCTCACCGCAATTCAAAGATGGTGACGCCGCCGCCTCCCTCGTTTTCGTTGCCGTAGCGAACGTTCTTCACGCTGGGATGCGCGCGAAGGAATTCTTGCAGCCCGCGGCCGAGCATGCCGGTCCCCTTTCCGTGAATCAACCGCAGCGGCGAATTTCCCGCCAACACCGCCTCATCTATCCACTGATCCACCAGCGGCTCGGCTTCAATAAAACGCTTGCCTCGCACGTCCAGCTCGGACATGGTTCGCGCGGCCGCCTCCAAGCGTGCCTGGCCTGCTTGTGATTTGGGGGAGACCGCCGCCGGCTGCGCACGCACATCCTCGCGCGGTACCATCGTTCGCATCGGACCCACGCTTACCAAAATGCTTTCACCGTTGTCGGCGATGACAGTTCCGGTTTGCCCCAGGGAGGCGATTCGCACGCTTTGACCGGGCGTGAGCGCGGCGGGCGCATCGCCCTGGCCGCCATCAGCACGATTGGGCCGAATTCCCAAATCACGATGCATTTGATCGATCGTCTGCTGGAGCAGGGCGGTTTGGGACGCCGTAACTTTGGGACGCGATGCTGAACGCCGTGCCAACTCGGAAGAGAATTCGCGCAGCGCCTCCTGCATGCGCGCTTCGGCCTGTTCGGCCAGTACGCGGCGTTCGCGTTCCAGTGATTGCGTTCGAGATCGTAAATTCTCCGCCAGGCGGTCGACGTGCGTACGTTCACGCACCAGCGACTCCCGTTCGTTCTGGGCTTGTGCATGAACTTGGGCGAGCTCCGCCAGTGCGTTCTCGTAGTCGCGCTCCCGCGATCCCAGCAGCGCGTCGGCGCGCTTGATGATATCCGATGGAATGCCGAGTGAGCGCGCGAGCGGAAAGGCCAGCGACTGCCCTGGCGTACCGACGTCCAGATGATAGGTCGGCGCGAATGTACGTGGATCGAATCGCACGCTCGCATTGACGACTCCCGCCGTTTGGTGCGCGAACAGCTTGAGCTCGGTGGAATGGGTCGTAACTATTCCGGCAGCGCGTACGGTCAGCAAGCGTTCCAGCATCGCGACCGCTAGCGCGGCACCGCTGGTCGGCTCGGTTCCACCGCCGATCTCATCCACGAGAACGAGCGAATATTCATCGGCCTGCGCGATAATCTCACGCATACGCCGCAAATGCGCGGAAAACGTCGACGTATTTTCCGCAATCGACTGCTCGTCGCCGATGTCCGTGAAGATACGCGTAAACCGGCCGATGCGCGTGCCTGCAGCAGCGGGGATTTGCAATCCCGCATAGGTCATTGCCACGAACAGCCCCACCATTTTCAGTGCGACCGTTTTTCCGCCCATGTTCGGCCCACTGATGACGACCAAGCGCGTCTGCTC
Source organism: Vulcanimicrobiaceae bacterium (assembly GCA_035656615.1). Lineage (GTDB taxonomy): Bacteria > Vulcanimicrobiota > Vulcanimicrobiia > Vulcanimicrobiales > Vulcanimicrobiaceae > DASRSF01. The sequence continues at coordinate 12,142 of DASRSF010000209.1, forward strand.
GTCGATCTGAACCGTTTGCGGAATCGCGCGGTCGGCGAGCAGTGGATGGCGTCCCGAATCGATGTAGAATTCCGGCGAATCGATCAATTCGGGCGCCCGCGCATCCATGGCTTGCGCGACGCGCGCCTTAGCCAGGAGCAGGTCCAACTGCGCGAGCACCTCGACATTCGCCTCGACCTGCGCGGCTTGGCGTCCGACCTGACTGGAGAGCTCCTGCAGAATGCGCGCGATCTCGCGTTCTTCTTCCAAGCGCAGCGTTCGCACACGGTTATTTGCATCCAGTGCGGCGAGCGGTTCAATAAACAAGGTTTGCCCGCTCGAGCTCGTGTCGTGAACGATCCCCGGCACCTCGCCGCTGAATTCAGCCTTGATCGGCACGACGAAACGACCCTCGCGAATCGTGACCACGGCGTCTTGGATCGCACGCGCGTACTTGGCCGATCGCAGCAGCGCTCCAACGCGTTCGCGCGCGTCGGCCTGTGCCTGCTGAACGTGCCGGCGAATTCGCCCCAGCGCCGGAGAGGCGCGTTCCAATACGGTGCCGCGTTCATCGATTGCATCCGTCAGCATTCGCTGAAGGTCCTTGAGCGATGCGTACGGCCCGGTGATGTGCCGGATGACCGCACTTGGCTCTTCTTGCGTCTTTTGGTAGGCTGCTGCTGCCGCGGCTAGAGCATCGCCGATTGCACGCAGTTCCGCGGCCGGCAAGGCCGTACCGATCGCCGCCCGTTGCGTGAAATCCGCTGTGTCGACCGCACGTAAAATATGCATGTCGGCACGCGCCAGAAGGTCGCGAACGTGCGACGTCGCCGCTTGATCGCGACGAACCAGGTCAAAATCGGTTTGCGGATCGAGTTCTTGCGCATAACCTCGGCCGCGCTCCGTATTGGTGGCCGCGACAACGCGATCGCGAACGCCCGCGAAATCAAGCGTTTCAAGAGTCCGGCTATCGGCTAGTTGATCCATCCCCCAGCTTTTGCTTTAAGAGCTCCTGTGCCAGCGCCGGATTGGCCTTCCCGCGCGAGGCTTTCATCACTTGCCCGGTCAGGAAGCCTAACACGTTGGTTTTGCCGGCGCGGTACGAAGTTACCGCCTCTTGATTCTGACCAAGAACTTGCGCAACAAACGCTTCGATCTCCGCGGTGTCGCTCGTCTGCGCCAGCCCCTCGCGATCCACGATCGCGCTCGGCGATCCCTCACCTCGCCACATGCGCTCGAGCAGTTCCTTGGCAATCTTCGAATT
>DASRSF010000210.1:0-4731 GCA_035656615.1 Vulcanimicrobiaceae bacterium
GAATAGTAACCGCGAATTTCTTGCGCGGCCTGAAATTTGCGCCCAATGAAATCATATTTGCGCGCCGCTAAAAACATCACGCGGGAGGCGCCCGCATGCAGCGGCGGCACATTGTGCAACAGGTGCTCTTCGACCGCTTCGGCGCTAAGCCGGATCGAAGGTATATCAACGCTTTGCATGTGCGTTTGCGCCAGTGTGTCGAACGGATCGACCCACATCAAGTAGTTGCTCGTGTAGTCGTACGCATCCGCAAGCTGATGCTGAATCGTGCCCAGCCGTACGATGTCCTGGCCATAACGGCCGTCGTCCGTTCCGAAAAACGCAAACGGAAAATCACCTTCGAAGCGCTGCGGCTCAACGGGGCCCTGTTCCCAGCCCGCGGCCGCGGCAAAAATCACCGGGTACCACGTCGCCTCGAAGAGCGACTCGCCGTCGTCGTGCCATACCGTTTGGAAAAGTCCCAGGACGCGCGCTTGTTTTCCAGCCTGGATGAAATCTTGCTCGTTGCGCAGCGCCGTCACGATGTCCGGATAGACCTGATTCCAATTGCTGTCGCCCGGCGCGATCATCTGGTCCAGTCCGCCGCTTTGAATCACGGCGATGTACTTGGCAAAGGTGCGATCGTTGCCATAGTGCCAGTTGATCACGACCGCGTCTTTGGGAATACTGGACATGATTGACGGATCGTTCTCGATCGCGTCATCCCAAAGCATGATGCGCGCGCCCGATGGTTTGACGATGCGGTTCATCAAGGCGATGTGCTCGGCATATACCGCGCCCCGCCCGCGTGCGGCAACCAGCGCGGCGCTCTTACCCTGCCCGAGCGCGGACGTCTCGTCTGAACCGATGTGAAAGAAAGGCGGGTGAGGAACCGCGCGCAGCTCGTCTGCCACCAGTCGCGATATATAGGCAAACGAAAGCGGCGAGGCCGGACTGAGCAAAAAGCTATGCGGCTCTTCCGCTGCGCAGGCGTATTTTTCGACGCGCAGCGTGTTATGCATATGGGCGAAGGTCTGCTGCTCGAGAATAAGCGTTACGTGAAAACGCGCTGCGTAGGCGTTCAACGCTTGCAACTGTTCCGGCGTAATGCCGTCCAGCGGCGCGGGCAGCGGATCCTGCGGATCGACGAAGACGTGCTCCATGTACGGTGAGTAACCGTTCATTTTAAAGGCAGCGATCGTACGAATGCGCTCCTTGAAATACCGCATCGTCGGAAGCGGCCCGCGCGAAACGTCATCGGAAAGCACGCGCCACTTCAATGCCGGCGCGTCGCCAATACGCACGCACGGCAATTGCCAGACACCGGAGGCGCGCTGCGGCAATTGCGCCAGCGTCATTGCGGCGTAAAACACGCCGTCCGAACTTCCCGCATCGATTTCCACGCCGTCCCGTCCTACGTTCAGACGGTATGCTTGCCAGGGCAGCCCAACGTACCGCACGCGAACATCCGCGTTCTTCGCACGCACGGGAACCGGTATCCCAAGCGCTCGCCAGCGCTCTGAAATTTCCGTCAGCGCCCCGTCATCAACACCGCGATCTAGACGAAGCGGCGAACGTATGGCGAGGGTACAATTCTGCAGCCTTACCGTTTGCGGAGCGGGAATCAAGTGCAGCGCTCCGGCCAGCGCAGCCGCGACGATCACCGATTCTGCATGGCCGCATCACGCTGGTCGAACGCAGCCTCAATCTTTTGCAGAGCTACCTCGATGGCGCTGCTGCCGTTCGCAGCCAGCTCGTCCGCCGCCGCTTTGAGCTGCTCATCGGCCAAGGCAAGCGCAGCTTTGGCTTCCGGGGCGGGATCGCGAAGGAAGGCATGAAATGCGGCTTGGTTCAAAAACTCGGATCGCATGAGCAGGCGGTCGTACCGCTCACGCTGCTCAGGTGCGAGCATCTCGACCCGCTCGGGGGGAAGTTGAGCCAGGCGTTCGCCGACGTAGGCACGGATACGCTCGTCTGCAAGCCGGCGGTCTTCTTCCTCACGGTAGTCCACGACAAGCCCGACCTACGACGGCACGCGCGCCGACTCCCGGCGGTGGATGTCATCCGCGCCCGCGGCTTCCACGTTACTACAACGCCGGCGTGCGCGGCCCGGAGGGAAGAACCAGGTGAGGCGAAAGACGTATTTGTGGAAGACGCGGAGCAGCTGATGGCCCGTGTGCGAGCACGGGACGCAGCGGCATTTGAAATGCTCTACGACGCGTACCACCGACTGGTATACGGCATTGCTATGCGAATGCTGGGAGAGGCGTCCGCTGCGGAAGACGTTACGCAGGCGGTGTTTTTAAAGTTGTGGACCTCACCGCAACTCTTCGTTTCCGGCAACTTCGCCGGATGGCTCGTGCGTGTTACGCGCAACCGCACACTCGACATCCTGCGCACCAAGTCGCATGCGCATGCCGAGCTGCCGCTTCAGCAGCCCACCGACGACCTGCCCGAAGATCATGCATTTGCGGCAATCGATGCGCAGCGCGTGCGTGCGGCGCTCAAACAGCTGCCATCCGAGCAACGGGAACCGATCGAACTGGGGTTCTTCGGCGGCATTACGCATGACGAGATTGCGCGACGCACCGGGGTCGCGCTCGGAACGGTAAAAACCCGAATCCGCACGGGTCTGCGGCGCCTGCGATCCACGCTCGAAGGAACGGTAACTTCGGTATGAATCCGCACGAAGCGATGCTCGACGACGTAGCGGTATACGCACTTGGCGCGCTCCCCGCCGCGCAGGCCAGAGCCGTCGCGCAGCATATTGCGACATGCGCGGAGTGCCGCCAGGAGTATCACCGGTTGCAAAATGCCGCAACGGCGGTCGGACTTTCGGCCGAAGCTGAGCCCAGTCCACTTCTCAAACGCCGCATCATGCGCCAAATTCGTCCCAACGTTGCGGAGATGCGAGCGGTGCGCCCGATCGTTTGGCCGGCGTATGCTGTGGCTGCGGCTGCGTTGGCTGTCGCACTGATCACCGGCATTTTCAACATATCGCTCAGCTCGGAGCTGCGCCAGAATCAAAATACGCTCGTGCAAATGAATGCCCATAACGCTCAGGTCACACGTCAGTTAGCCTATCAGCGCGCGGCGCTGGCCGATTTGGTTTCTCCTGCCTCACAACACTACGCCGTATCGACCGGTCAGGTCGTGCGCCACGGTGCTCGCATCTATCTGGCCATGGACGCGTTGCCCGCACCGCCCAAAGGGAAAGTCTATCAAGCATGGACGCTGCGCCCGGGCGCTACGCTTATGACGCCCTCCGTAACCTTCGTACCCGACCGCAACGGCGTGGCGGTCGTGCCGCTCCCGGTGAACGCCTCCCGCCTGGCCGCCGTTGCGGTGAGTCTCGAACCGGAGGGCGGCAGCAAACAGCCGACCAGCACGCCGACGTTCGTTTTGAAATTTAGTTGAAACCCGAACGCGTTCAGCCGCTGGCGGGCGCGCTCGAATCGCGCGCGCTCACATATTTATCTGCAGCCCCGTATGACAACGTCTTTCTCACTTGGCTGATTGAAGAGGACGTGCAGGCGGCGCGCTCCGGTCTCTATGCATACGCCGACGATGAAAACAACGTGCGGGGTGTGGCGTTTTTTGGTCGCCAAGTCGTTTTGGCGGCGCACGACGAAGAAACGATCGCTGCTTTTGCTCAGACGGCGCCGGTGTATCGTTTCGAGCGCATGATCGTCGGCCCGCGGCCGACCGTCGAGAAATATTGGCAGCGCGTGCGCAACTGGCATGCACCCGCGCGACTCGTGCGGCAGAGCCAACCGTTGCTTGCGCTCGAAGCCGGGTTTCTGCGCGAGGGATCCGGCCCGGTGAGCGTACGCCGCGCGCGTCCGGATGAGTGGCGGACCGTCGCTGACAATTCCGCAGCGATGATCCGTCAGGAGCTGGAATACGATCCGCAGGCCTCGGGCCTGGAGTTCGGGGCAAACGTTCGCGCGATGATTTCGCGCGGACTTTGGTGGGTCGGCGAGCATGCCGGAGAGCTCGTATTTTTCTGCAACGCCGGACCGCACAGCATGTACACGCTGCAATTGCAAGGTATTTGGACGCCGCCAAACTATCGCGGCGCAGGTCTGGCGACGGCGGCGCTGCGCGGCGTCTGCCGCGAGTTGCTCGCGTACGTACCAACCGTGAGTCTGTACGTCAACGATTTTAATTCAAGCGCGCTCGCGTTGTACGAGCGCGTCGGATTCAAACGTGTCGGGGAGTTCGCGACGTTGCTGTTTTAGAGTCCCGGCATTGCCGCTTGCGCAGTGGAGGACGGGAACGCCGAGAGTGCGCGCGGGAAAACCAGCGACACGGTGGTTCCCTTGCCGGCTTGACTTTCCACTTCTATGCGGCCGCCGTGTGCTTCCATGATGGTCTTGACGATAAAAAGGCCGACGCCGCTGCCGCCCCGTTTCCACGTCGCCCGTTCCGAGCGCCAAAATTCTTCGAAGATGTGCGGCAGCTCTTCGCGGGAGATGCCGATCCCCCGGTCAACGACGCTCACCTTGACTTCTTGCGGATGATCCAATACGTAGACGTGGATCGGCTGATCCGAATATTTCACGGCGTTGGCGACGATATTGTCGATCACGCGGGCCGTATACGACCGATCCGCGTGCACCATGGCCGTGGGTGAGGCACGGTGAACGTGGAAATCGCGCTCGCCGCCGTAACGTTCGATGACGCTGTCCAGCACCTCGCCGACGTCGAAGGTGCTCTTGTGCAGTAAAATCCGGCGTTCTTGTGCATGGG
>DASRSF010000211.1:0-4052 GCA_035656615.1 Vulcanimicrobiaceae bacterium
TGAACCAGATAAACAAACAGGTCTTCGAAGGCCAGATCTTTTACGTCGGCGAGCGCGGTCGCCAGGCGGCCCTCCCGAGAAAGCCTTGCAAGGAGTAACAAGACGATCGGCCAGCCTTGCGCGACGCGAGCAATCTCCTCACGTTCCTGTTGCGGGACGCCCTCGCCGGTAAGCAGATCCGTGGCTTCGGATTGCGTAAGCGCCAGCTCTTCGGCACCGATTTTCGAAAGGCGATGCGGAGGAAGGTAGCGGCTCGCGCGCGTGGGCAACGGGATGCGGCTGCACACGATGATGCGGCGTTCCGGCGGCACCGTGTTCAACAGCTCGGTCAACAGGGACGCGAGCGCCGTATTCACCGCGATCGCCTCCGCGTTTTCAAAGATAAAGAGGCAGGGCGAGGGCGGCGCCTTCATCCATGCGGCAAGGACGATGCCGGAACACTCGGCTTGCGTCGTTGCCGCCGATATGGAGGCCTGCAGCTCCGAATAGAGTCCCGCGCTCGCCGGATGTTCATGTTCGAGCGCCGCCAAGACGCGCCGCGCCAAGTCCTTGCCGTCAATTACCTTGGAACAATCGCAGACCGCGCTTCGCGAATATTCCGCTCGAAGAGCATGCGCTGCGGTGCTTTTGCCGTATCCGGCCGGCGCGACTAACAGAATGACGCGCGCAGCCGAGGACCGCAACAGCGCGAGCCGTCGATCGTCTTGTTCAAGGATGGAGTCGTTGATTTTGTGTTGTGCTGACATGCGGCGTGTTGCGTGACTGTATCACGTAATAACCGCTCGCGCCGCCGACTAAACCGTATTTTCAATGTTGTCAGACGTTTGTTAGATCGGCATTAGATATCCGACATAAATGCGTACTTCGACAACGCGTCGGCGTCGTCATCAGTTACTTTAATCCAGCATGGATCCGCCGGAGACGGAATGCTTGTTACGACGGGTATAGAACAGCCGAATACGCCGCCGGTGTATGCAAATACGCCTCGAAATTGCATCTCGAAACTGCGTACGAACGGCATGGCATTGTTCAGTGGACCGCCGGTATGGGTGCAGATATAGATATTTCCGATGTACTGCTTGGGGCAAACGGAGGCAACGGTTTCAAACAGTTCCGCGGGGTCGACATAGAGTTGGTCTTCGGCGTCGCCCAGTAGAGGAGTCTCGCGCTCGCGGTATGCGGACTTTGCCAGCACAAAAAGGTGTTCGCTCAGGCCCAGCACGGGCAGAACACGGCTGAACATGTGATGCGGCTTACCGAATGTTTCCCGGTTGTGCTTTGATTGACGATGTCCAATCTGCACTATCGCAGGATCGCCCGCGCAAATCATGAGGATCACGCCGAACCTCCTCTTCTCATTATGGTGTATGATATCTTGGCTAGCCCATTTGGGTCAACCACTGAGACCTTTTCTTCAAATGCAGTGGAGGCCGACATCATTGACTTTTGCTTGAAGGAAGAGGCGTGTGCGCGTTACGGCGGACGTGAGTTTTTTGAAGGCACTGAGGCTTGCCGATGCAGTATTCGCCGCAAATGTCGATCCGGAAAGCGAGATTCGCAGACTCGCCGGTCTGCTTCATGATTTGGCACATGCCGTGTGGGAGCCCGCCCGTGCGACCCAGGCGCATCGCTCCTATCTTGCCGCGACGCTGGACAACGTGCAGCTAGCGATGTGCATTTCACCCGATTGGCCGATCGGCGGCCGGCAAGCGAAAATTCGAGCGACGATTCCGCAGCCTCCGGACGCAGTGAACGTGCATGCGGCGCTTTTGCAATCGGGAATCGTCGACTTCGTCGTTGCGGCGATACACCCGCGCTTCGAGGTTCGGCGCTGCCTGGAATGTACGAGTTGGTTTACGCGGCCCGCACGGTCGGGCCGCAGCAAATTTTGTGTTCCGCGTTGCCGCAATGCATTTCACTATCGCAAGCGCGGGGGGCCGATGACATTGGACTGTTCGCTTTGCCTGCAGCCGTGCAGCCTGGACGATGTGAGCGGATTGGAGTTGTGCGGCGGACTTTGCACGATGAGCGGGCTACGAATGGGCCGCGCGCTGCTTTGTATTCGCTGCGTTCGCAAGCATTTCGCAGCGTGGCTGCCTTACGCGGAAGGGATCGTCTAGATCGCCATCGCCTCGTTGAGCGCGCGTTCGTCGCTCCACGTGCCGCCGGCTCGCATCAGCATTTGCAGGTCGTCGTCCGTTACGGCGTCCCGAAGCGTTTGCACCAGCTTCTCATATCCCGATCGCTCGGTGTGCTCCCGTTCGATGCCCAGCGATTCCAAACGCGCATCGACAAAGCCGGCCAAACCCGCTGCGCGCGCGTGACGGATCGCGGCACGCGCCACATCTTCTTCACCCTGCAGCATCGTGGCGGTCGCCAGATGCTGTAAAGCAAAAATAACCGAAACCACATCACCCTGAAGGTCGCGGCAGATTTCCAACGCTTCGCGTGCGTGCAGCCGGGCACGATCGTAGTTGCGCAGATCCAGTTCGTAGGCGGCGATATTGCCCAGGATCGCGGCGACGGTACGGTGACGTCCGACGCTGCGCGCACTATCCAGTGCTTCGTGCGCTAGATGAACCGCCGCTTCGGCATCACCGGCCAAAAATTCAGCTTCAGCCAGCGTCGCAGCCGTAATCGCCATCTTCGAGGCATCCGCGCCTTCCTCGAACATTGCCGTCGCCTGCGCAAAGAGCGTACGAGCTCCCTGAAGGTCGCCGCGGAGCGCGCGGGCCACCGCCAGATCGCCCAGAATGCCGCCTAACCGCTTCGATCCGGCAGCTTGTCGCACCGATAACGATTCCTTGAGCAGCGCCTCACCCTCTGCTATTCGCCCCAGGTACAGCAGCGAACGCCCCACCAGACGCTGCGCGTCAGCCAAACCCGTTGGGTGCGTGAGCGTCATAAACACCGCAATGGCCTCTTGTCCCGCGCCAAGGGCGACATTAAATTGATTGAACACCGAGGCGAAACTTGCGTGGGCCAAATGTAAACCCGCTACGATGAGCGGCGGCGTTTCCGACGTAACGCGATCCAGCGCTTGATTTACCAGCCGCAACCCCTCGGCCGGCGCGACGACGCCAAAAAGCCTTGGAAGTGTTACCGCAATGCGTTGACCAATCAGTGCATCGCCGCCGGCGGAAAACGACCACGCAAGTGCAGCACGCAAATTTTCAATGTCGCCTTCCGCTTCGCTTATCCACGCGGCAGGCGGCGTATCTTCATATTTTACGTCCAGTTCCTCAGCGATCTCGGCGTAGAGGGCCGCGTGGCGCTGCAGAATGGCCTCGCGCTCTCCGGATTCGCTCAGCCGCTGCGCCGCGTATTCGCGTGTCGATTCCAGCAGACGGTACCGCAACTGCTCTTCGCCGTGTTCGGCTTGAAGCAATGACTTATCGAGCAAGGACGAAATGATGGCCAGCACGTCCATTTCATCCAGCGCATCCGTAGCGCCCAGCATCGATGCAGCCTCGACGCTAAATCCGCCGGAAAAAGCGGAAATCGTTCGGAACAGACCTTGCTCGGATGGGGAAAGCAGATCGTAACTCCAGTCGATCAGCGCGCGCATCGTTTGCTGTCTGGGCAGCGCGGTCCGATCTCCTCCGGTAAGTAAGCGGAATCGCTCGTTGAGTTTCTGGAGCAATTGCGCCGGCGTCAACAAACGCAACCGCGCAGCAGCTAATTCAATGGCCAGTGGTATTCCGTCAAGCCGGCGGCAGATGTCCCCAATGACGGCCGCATTCTGATCGTTGACTGAAAACTTGGGATTGACGGTATGCCCGCGCTGTTCGAAGAGGGCTATCGCCGAATACTTCAATGCCTGTTCTCGCGAAAGCCGCGGCGAGGTCGCCGGGACCGAAAGCGAAGGCATCCGATAGAGCGACTCGCTCGAAACGTTTAGCGCTTCACGGCTGGTCGCGAGTATTCGTATGTTGTTACAGGAGCGAACGATTGCGGAAACGACCTCCGCGACGCGCCCGATGACGTGTTCGCAATTATCGATGATAAGCAGCGCGCGCTTCGTTTTAAGCTGCATTACCAGCGCTTCCATC
>DASRSF010000212.1:0-6000 GCA_035656615.1 Vulcanimicrobiaceae bacterium
ACGCAAACCGCCCAAATTCTGGCGGACGATTTCGGGTCAGTCGAAGCGTTGGAAGCGGCTTCAGTCGACGAATTGCAACAGAGCGAGGGCATCGGCCCCGAAGTGGCGTCGAGCGTCCATCTGTTTTTCCAGCAGCGCGCAAACCGCGAGATCGTCTCGCGGCTGAAAGCAGCGGGCGTGCTGCTTACCGCCCCCAAGCGCGCGAAGGCTGCAGGCGGCAAACTTACCGGAAAAACGCTGGTACTTACAGGAACGCTGCCAAATCTTACGCGCGAAGAAGCGACCGAGCTTATTCAAAACGCGGGTGGAAAAGTCTCCGGTTCGGTGAGTAAAAAGACCGACTACGTCGTCGCCGGTGACGAAGCCGGCAGCAAATTAGCCAAAGCCGAGCAGCTTGGTGTACCGATCCTCGACGAATCAGACCTACGCGCCCTCCTATAACTTCCTCCGCCCCTTTTGTCATCCTGAGCCCGTCGAAGGACCGCTGAGCGAAGCCGAAGCGAACCACGCCTCGGCAAGCTCGGCTGTGGTTCGATAACCTCACCCCACGACAATGGATGCAGCGGTAGACGCCCCGACGGGCGAGCAACGCCTAGCGGATGGGTACACCCTATCCGTGGTTAAGCAGTCAGTCCGGTATACGTGCCCGTGCTGCGGCTACCGCGTCTTTAGCGGACCGCCGGGAACGGAAGAAGTTTGCCCGATCTGCGGCTGGTGCGACGATCTGATGCATCTGCGCTTCCCGCTCTTCAACGGCAGGCCCAACGGTATATCGCTGATCGATGCGCAGGCAAACTTTAACGTCATCGGCGCAATGAACGAAGCCGCGTTAAAATCAGTGCGGTTCCCGACTGATGCTGACGAACGCGATCCCGACTGGCGTCCCATCGATCTCGACATCGACGATCCGCCCACCGTCCCGGTCGATTTTGACGCGCTGCAAGAGCCGAGCGACACGACGACGCTCTACTATTGGTCGCCCGCATATTGGCAGAGCGAACAATAATTCTGGGCGTCGTCTCAGACACGCACATGCCACGTTTCGGAAAAGCCCTGCCGGTTGCACTGCGCGAGGGTTTGATACGTGCTCGCGTCGACCTCATCGTCCATTGTGGCGACATCGTCGATGCAATGGCCTTGCGTTTATTTGAAGAACTCGCGCCAGTACAAGCCGTGGCCGGAAACAACGACCCGCCCGCGTTAGTTGAAGAACTCGGCCGCAAGAAGATCTTGCAACTCGGTTCGGTGCGTATCGGTCTGGTTCACGGCGATGCCGGCATTGGTTCCTCAACGCTAGCCCGCGCGCAAAACACGTTCCGCGATGAACCCGTGGACGCAATCCTCTTCGGCCATTCGCACGTCCCGCATTCGCAGCATCACAACGGCATCCTCATGTTCAACCCCGGCTCCCCAACCGACAAACGCCGCCAACCCCAATACTCCTACGGCATCCTACAAATAACCGCCCATCACATCACCCCAACCCTGCACTACTACCCAAGTAAATGAACCCAACCCGCACTACCCAAGTAAATGACGCAACCCGCACTGCCCAAGTAAACGACGCAATCGCAAAAACCGCCCGTTTTGACGAGCTGCCCTTTTGTCATCCTGAGCCTGTCGAAGGACAGCCGAGCCTGTCGAGGCCGCGCGCTTCGCCGAGCTCAGCGGCGGTTCGACAAGCTCACCATGACATACGGGTTATCTCGACAATAACTGCCGCCATGGCAATAGCGGCATGATAAGCGCTAGAAATAATGAAAGGCGTGATCGTGAATAATTCGGTGGAATCGGAGATTCGTGAGCTGGAAGAGCAGGTGAAGCAGGCGGATATCGTCGCGGATCCGGATCTCTTAGATAAGTTACTGGTCGACGATTTTAGTTTTACCGCGCAAGACGGAACAATCTACGGCAAGGAACAAGTGCTGGCAGCGCACCGCCCGGCGGGCGTGCACAAATTTCAGCGATACGAAACCAGCGATCTGCGCATCCGGCCATACGAGAACGCGGCTGTCGTTACCCTTCGAACCGACTTAACCGCGAACGGCACCGAGCTCGCACTCGAGTTTACGCGCTTTTGGTTGCGACTCAATGGCACATGGAGAATTATCGGCGGCAGCGCAGTCGAACTCGAGCATCGTCACGGCTAAGGATGCGTTGTAACCGCGCATTACAGATGCGTTGTACGCATGCGTTAGAAAATGCGTTGTACGCGGGCGGTAGGGTCGGGTGGTTCGGGTATGGCGGCGGCGAGCGAATCATACACGTCGCGCGCGATAACGCCGCGGGGGCGGGCTGCGGCGGCGGTTTGGCCGGCGCGGCCGTGCCAATATGCGCCGGCACGCGCGGCATCGACCGGCGATAGCCCTTGCGAGAGCAGGGTCGAGATGATGCCGGTCAGTACGTCTCCGGTGCCCGCGGTCGCAAGTGCCGGCGTCCCCGTCGTATTGATGTGCATCGTCCGCCCGTCGTAGACGAGCGTTGACTCACCCTTGAGCAGGGTCGTGACGCCGGTGCGGTCGACGAACTCGCGCAGCCGGGCGACGCGCGCTTCCTCGGCGACCGTGCCCTTTCCCGAGAGTCGCGCGAATTCACCCGCATGCGGCGTAAGCACGATGGGCTTGCTACGCAGCATCTCCAGATTCTTCGCGAAATGAAATAACGCGCTTGCATCGGCGACGATCGGAAGGCTCGTCGCACCCACGAAGCCGCGCACAATGTCGCCGGTGCGATCGTCCAGCCCCATACCGGGGCCTATGCCGACGGAACTGCTGCGCTTGGCGACCTCAAGCAGATCCTCCACCGCTCGCTGCGCCGTGCTTTGCGGATCGATCGCTACCACGACTTGTTCGATGAGATGCGTGCGCAGCGCAGCAGCGGCATCGCTTGGTGTGGCAACCGTAACGTATCCGGCGCCGGCGCGGGCTGCGCCCATAGCTGCGAGCACAGGGGCGCCCGGAAACTGTTGCGATCCGGCGACGATTAACGGTGCTCCGGAAGCGCGCTTGTCCGATTGCGACGCGCGCTCGGGAAGCAGTTGCAAGAATTCGTCGTCGTTGAGTGCGGCGAACTGCGCGTTTTGCGAGCGCAGAAGATGCGGCGGGATCCCGATGTCGGCCAGCCACAGCTCACCAGCGTATGCGCGTCCGGGTGAGAGCAGCAATCCGGGTTTCAGTGTTGCGAGTGTTACGGTAGCGGTGGCGCGCAGCGCCGGCTCGACGACCGCGCCCGTTTCGCCGTCAACCCCGGGCGGAATGTCGATCGCAATCGCCGGTACTCCGCTTTGCGCAACGGCGCGCAGCACCTCGCCGTACGCCGGCGGCAGCGGCAAACGCGCCCCGGTTCCAACCAAGCCGACGAGCACCAAGCCTGCGCCGAAAAGCACCTGAAGCGCCTCATCGTATCCATTCGGAAACGGGTACGCCTGCACGCCGTTTGCCGCAGCTTGACTCTCCGCGTCTTGCCGCGCGGGCGAGGCGCGCTCTGCGGGCTGCGCATAAATGCGCCGGTCGAAATTCGTCAGCGCCGCGAGCGCCGCGAATGCATCGCCGCCGTTATTTCCCGGGCCCGCGAACGCCACGACCGTGCGCTTCTTGGCGTACGTTCGAATCACTTGTGCAATACGCTGCCCGGCAGCGCGCATCAGCGCGACATCACCGACTTCGGCGACCGCCTTCGCGTCGAGTTCACGCATCTGCGCCGGTGTAAGGACAAGCACTTCTTAAGGTTCGCGCCCTTCCAGAATGACGACGGCCGCCGCCATTGTGGCCGTGTGCGTAATCGTCAGATGAATGCGCGTGACGCCGCGGTGCGCTGGCAGATCGGCAGCGCGTCCGAACAATCGAATGACGGGTTTGCCGCTACGTTCGTGGCTGACGCCGACGCTGCGCCAGGGGATCGCGTGTCCGAACGCTTTGCGAGTGGCTTCCTTGGCTGCGTAGAACCCTGCGAGCCGCTCCGCCCGGTTGCGCTTGCGCATGGCGTAGGCCATCTCTTCCTCGGTATATATTTTGCGCGCGAACCATTCGAGCTTCGCCGGCTCGAATTCGTAGCGCGCCACTTCGGCCAGGTCCATGCCGATTCCGAGGATCATGCGAGGCTCGTTCGCGCCGGCGTCGAAAGAAACCGCTCCAAGATGGATTCGCAGTTGCGCATCGTTCCGATCAATGCGATCGAGCCCGAATTTCTTTCCCGCTTGGGGATGTGTTTGGAAGAGCGGTTCCTTTACCGTATTGTCGTAGAGCGTGCGCTGCTCGTGCCGCGGAACGCCGTCAATAGCGTGCGCCAACAAATGTTTCTCTCGACGTTGACGACGAAAGTTTTGCGCCACTACGGCGCGGATCAAGGCCTGCTCCTGGCGATTACCGATTTCGACCTCTATAAGACATCGCACCGTTACATATTTGGAGACGCGGACGAGCAGCGGCGAATCGCCGTGGTCTCACTGCACCGTTTGCGAGGCGAATTCTACGGTGAGGCGCAGGACGACAACCTGCTCTTCCAGCGCACCCTGAAAGAAGCGGTGCACGAACTCGGCCATGCGGGTGGACTGCGCCACTGTTACAACGCCCGCTGCGCGATGTACTATTCGAATTCTATCTTCGAAACCGACAACAAAATGTCGCATCTCTGCGAGGTCTGCGACAAGCGCAGCCGGGCCCGCAGTTAACCGCAAGTATACGAAACTGCGCTTGCCCGCTCTACGGGCGAGCATCTTCAAAAAGAGCCTGCACTAAATAATCCGGGCGCTTGGGCCGTACACGGATCCGAGAGAGGTGTTCGTGATTCAAGCCCGAGTCAGCGTTTTGCGTGCTCAGTTAGGTGTTGTCCCGCGTGCCGCGGTGGCGTTCGGCGCCATATGCGCGTGCGTTCTTGCAGCATCGCTGGCGAGCCGCTTTCCGGGGTTTGACCTGCTGCTGCTCACGATCATCACGCTGGCGGCCATATTCGCCGGCACGCCGCTCGCGATTGCGGTGTCCATCTTGGCCGGTGGCATGGACCTGTGGGCGCGGGGAAGCGCGCACATGGCCGACCCGATGTCGTATGCCGTCACCCTCACACTCCTGGGCGTCCTGCTGAGCCTGATTTTCGCGGGTAGCGAAGACGAGCAGGCCGAGGCAAAGGCCGAGCAGATCCGCGTTGCGGCGCTGCAACGTTCAATAGAAGACCTGGTTTCCGGCGTAGAGCACGCGGCCAGCGGCGATTTCCAGACGCGCCTTAGTGCAACGGACGACACGCTTAAGGGTTTGACTGCGGCGCTGAACCGTTTGATTTCCGGAGTCGGCGAGATCGTCAACAACTTGCAGCGCAACGGCTCCCAGCTCGGCGAAGCGCGCAGCGAAATGCAGAAGACCGCTTCGAATGCGCTTGCCGTCATCGAGGGCGCGGCGGTGGCGCAAGGCCAACTGCAAGACGGCATCAACGAGCAGTCCAACATCGTCGAACAGGCCACGCACAAAGTGGCGCAACTCACCGAGACGATCAATGCCATCGCCGCGGCTGCTGAAGAGCAGACGCGCAGCCTGGACGAGACATCGCTCGCGGTGACGAATATGGCGACCTCCATCGAGCAAGTAACGGCGCAGGTCGACTCGCTCGCTTCGATTTCTACACAAACCTCGCAAACCGCCGAGCGCGGCGATTCGGCGATCCACACGATCGTCGAAGGTATGGATACGATTCGCACGACGATCGGTGAACTGGGCGGCGACATTACGCAGCTCGGAACCAATTCGGAGCAAATCGGCGACATCGTCAAAGTGATCGATCGCATCGCTGAACAAACGAATCTTCTGGCGCTCAATGCGGCGATTGAAGCGGCGCGCGCAGGCGAGCACGGGCGAGGCTTCGCCGTCGTCGCGACGGAAATTCGCAAGCTCGCCGACGGCAGTGTTCAGGCGACCAAGGAGATCGCAGCGCACATTCAGTCCACGCAGAACGTCATTAACGAAGTTGTGCGGGCGATGGAACGCCTGACCGAACGCGTCGAGCAAGGCGTCA
>DASRSF010000213.1:0-1667 GCA_035656615.1 Vulcanimicrobiaceae bacterium
CGTAGAGTCCTTGTTTTCATGCGGCTTCCGCTTGCGCCATTGCGACGCCCTGGCGTTCGATGCGCTTTGAACCAAAAGCGATGAGTCCCAGTATTTGCAGCAGGCTGACGGCCAGACCAGCCGCGATCCCGAGCGGCAGTGAGTTGAAGACAACGCCCAGCACGATGCCCGCAACCGCCGGGGGCGCGGCGAGCGCATATGTCAGCAGCACGCGCACCATTGAAAGCGGACCGCGCTGATCGATCGTCGAGGGGAACAGCGAGTACAGCACCAATCCGACCGCGCGCAGATGTAACACGGCCACGATCGCCAGCGGAACTCCGGCAAGGAAAACAACCGGTGTGCGCATGGCGATCCCCCAGCCCATTACGCCCGCGCAGATGCACACCGCCATGCGCCACGACGTTCCGGCGATCCAAGCGACCAGCCGCGTCCACAGCGGATCCGGGCCGATCCACCAAAGCGGCTTGCGCAGATCGACGGCCAGGCCGATGGCCGAACCCATTGCCACGAAGATCATGATCATGTTGGTCGCGACGCTTGCGAGCGTCAAACTGTCGGCTAGCGGATTATTGGAGCGGCTCGCAACGGCGCCGAAAAGCGCGCCGCATCCCAGTGAAGCGGCCATCCCAAACCAAAACGTGCGCCGCATTCCGGGCGAACGATAAAATCCGAGCAGCTCCTTCCAGGTTACCGCCCATGGTCCGCGCATCCCATCGAGCATGCGCGAAAACGGCGCGGAAATCGCAAGTTTGGTGTACACGTAGTCCGGCGTAAGGGCGGCGCCTGGGCCGCGCCCTTGACGCGAGCGGAACTCCAATGCTCGAATGGAGGCGGCATACAGATCGGGATAGAGATCCGCCCCGCATGCATACGCAAGCAGGATCAGCAACACACCGAACAGATAGAGCGCTCCCAGCGCCTGCGCACTGCCGTTGAATAACGCATTGAAAGCCACGCCCGCGCCGCTGCGCTCGATCGCCGCGGAAAGTCTGCTCGGCTGCAGAACGCTGGAAAGCAGAATCAGCATGGGAACGATGCCCGCGGTCGCCAGAAGGGCTGCGCAGGTTTGTGCCGTCGACACCCCTGCGCTCAAGCGAAAGCGCAAGACCGGTACTGCAAGCGCCGATGCCACGACCGTTGCGCCGAGCGTTGCAAGGCTGATTCCGTAGGTCGTACCGCTGGATGAAAAAATCAGCGAATACAGTACGATGGTAAAGAGCATCCGGGCCAGGCTCGCTGCGCACCGGCGCAGCTGCAGCCACACAACCACGATACGTTCGGAAATCAGCGAGCCGGTCAGAAAGCGCGCGTCCGAAGTTGAAGAAAACGCGCCCAGGATTCCGGAAGCGGCACCGTACGCCATGATACCGAGCACTGCAATATAGACGAACATGACGACTGAGGCGTACGGTTCGGGTACGCTCGTCATCGGGATCGCGCGCCGGCCGTGCGAACGCACCGCCGTGATCAGAACGACGTATCCGATTGCAAACACGTACAACGCGGCCCGCCCCGGACTGTGCAGCGTCGCCCGGGCGCGGTTGATGAATTGCCGGTATTCCAGGTACCCGAGTGCTCCGAGATCGCTGAGCACGCGCTACCGCGTGAGTTCCAAGAACAAATCTTCGGCGTTGACGTGCAAGCCCGCCTGGGCTTGAAGCTGG
>DASRSF010000214.1:0-2374 GCA_035656615.1 Vulcanimicrobiaceae bacterium
GGATTGGGAGGCTGGGGGGACGACGACGGGGCCGGCGGCTATGCCGGTGTCGGACGCGATGTCGGGAGCTTTTCCGCCGTGCTCCTCAACCCAGTGGCATGCGGCGAAGTGACCGGGAGCGTACTCGTTGAACGGCGGAACTTCGATCTTGCAACGGTCGAACGCGACGGGACAACGCGTGTGAAATCGGCAGCCGGGCGGCGGCGCGACGGGCGAGGGGATATCGCCAGTCAACACGATGCGTTTCTTGCGCCTTTCCGCGTGCGGATCCGGAATTGGAATGGCCGAAAGTAACGACTGCGTGTACGGATGCAGCGGATTCTCGTACAGCGCATCGCGAGGCGCAAGTTCCATGATCTTGCCGACGTACATGACGGCGACGCGCGTCGAAATATGACGCACGACCGACAGATCGTGCGCAATGAACAAATACGTGAGCCCGAGCTGTGACTGCAAATCCTCCAGCAGGTTGATAACCTGAGCCTGAATCGACACGTCGAGCGCGGAAACGGGCTCGTCACAGACGATAAATTTTGGGTTGACGGCAAGAGCACGCGCGATTCCGATACGCTGGCGCTGACCCCCGGAAAATTCGTGCGGATAGCGGTTGATATGGTACGGCTGCAACCCGGTCAAGCGCAGCAGCTCCTGCACGCGCTGCGCGACGGCTTTTCCGCTCGCGAGATGGTGAATTTTGAGTGGCTCGCCGACGATTTCGCCCACCGTCATGCGCGGGTTGAGCGACGCGAACGGGTCTTGAAAGATGATCTGCATCTCTTTGCGCAAGCGCCGCAACTCTTCGCGCGAGCAGTTCAAGATGTTTCGCCCTTGAAACCACACCTCGCCGCTGGTTGCAGGAAGCAAACGCAAGATGACGCGCCCGATCGTGGTTTTGCCGGATCCGGATTCGCCAACTAAGCCGAGCGTTTCGCCCGATGCAATCGCAAAGTCGACACCGTCGACGGCTTTAACGTCCGCGACGTGCCGCGAAAGCAACCCGGCATTAATGGGGAAATATTTGTGGAGATCTTTGACTTCTAACAAACTCTGCGGCTGAACGCTCGGCACGCTTTGTGAAAGCGATGACGCTGCGCTCATGCGCGCTCTCCCGGATCAACCGTGACGGCGGTGCCTCCGGCGGCTGCGGTCGCGGGCGCAATATCGCTCACGGGCGCGGTCTCTACCTCTTTGGGGCGCTGGTCCTTTGCCCGTTCGTCATACAGCGCACAGCGCGCAACGTGATGTTTTCCAAAATCATAAACGGGAACCGGATCGTCGCAGATCGGCATCCGAAAGCGGCAGCGCGGCGCGAAAGCGCAACCCGGCGGCAAGCGAAGTAAATTGGGCGGCTGACCCGGAATCGGTTCAAGGCGCTGACGCTCGCGGATATCCAGCCGCGGAAGCGAGGCGAGCAATCCTTGCGTGTACGGCATCTTCGGATCGTCGAAAATCTGCTCCGCCGTACCGTATTCCACCATGTTGCCGCCGTACATCACTAAAACGTTTTGACAGACTTCGGCCACGACGCCCAGGTCGTGCGTGATCATGATGATCGCGGCGCCGGTGTCGCGCTGCATCTCGTTCATGAGTTCAAGGATCTGCGCCTGTATCGTCACGTCGAGCGCGGTTGTCGGCTCGTCGGCAATCAACAGCTGCGGATCGCAGGAAAGCGCCATGGCGATCATGACGCGCTGACGCATGCCGCCGGAGAATTGGTGCGGATATTCTTTGATGCGCTTTTCGGGTGCGGGAATGCGCACTTTTTTGAACATCTCGATCGTTTTCTCGATCGCGTCGCGATGGCTGTATCCCAAGTGCAATTGCACCGCTTCGGCAATCTGCTCGCCGACTGTCAGCACCGGGTTGAGCGAAGTCATGGGATCCTGAAAGATCATCGCGATCTTATGTCCGCGAATCCGGCGCATGTCGGCTTCGCTTTTCTTGAGCAGATCCTCGGCGTTGAAGACAATGCGGCTGGCCGGATCGATGTATCCCGGACGCTGGATCAACCGCATAATCGAGAGCGCATTGACGGATTTGCCCGAACCGGATTCTCCTACGATGCCCAGCGTGGAACCCGCCTCCAGCGCGTATGAAAGACCATTGACCGCGGTTACCGGGCCATCTTCAGTTTTGAAGGTGGTCCGCAGGTTCTTTACTTCGAGCAGCGGCATGCGAGGCGCGCTAGATGCCGGTAAGGGAGAGAATTGTGCCGACGATCACAAATCCCACGGCAACCATGCCGGTCCACCGCTTGAGCATTTCTTCGCTCCCGGGCCGGCCGTACGCGGACTCGACCCGGCCCCCGATTGTTCCGGACAAGCCCTCCTGCTTGGTGGTCTGCATGGCAAGCAGCGCTACGAGCAGGATAGCT
>DASRSF010000215.1:0-7042 GCA_035656615.1 Vulcanimicrobiaceae bacterium
GCTTGCCGATGCACTGGCAGGCATCACTTTTTGCGCTGGCGGCAGCGGTTCTGCTGTTGATCATTATCGGCATTCGCAACGCCTGGGACATCGTAACGTTCATCGCGATCGTCAGACCGGCGAATGAACGCGAGCAGCAACCAAGATAGCGCATGGCCGTCCACACCGTTGCCTTCTATCCGCTGTATACTTACGCCATAAGTGAGGTATGAAGATGCAACAAGGAACGACGACGCGCCCTCGTCCCGACACCACGCCCATGAACCTAACCTGTGCGCCCGCATCAAACGCAACCGCGACGGGCACGCAAGTCTACGCCATCGTGTTCAATCCTAACGGTAATCCGCAGCCTCCGGATAACACGTGGTCGCCGCTGGCCGGTTTTACTCCGGGCACCGTGGCATACGTTATGCAGGGCACGGATTTCCATGGCAATTCAGGTCATTGCGACCTGAATGGTGCCAATATGGCAATTTTCACCAAAACGATTCAATAACGCATTAACTCTTCGATGAGTTGACGAACACGAGCCGGTGAAGCGTCGCTTGCGGGCGGAACGCCGGTAAACGCCGACAATTCCGCCCCAACGTCACCTGCGGTGAAGACGTAGCCGCGTTCGGCTCGCATGGCGGCGGCGCATGCAAAAACCGTACGTGCCTCGTCGAATTTGTCGAGCTTCGACAGCACCGCCGCAAAGCTCTCGAAGCACTGAATCGTTAGCGACGGCAGATCCAGCTCACGTGCCAACCGCAAACCCTCACTCGCACGCGCGAGCGCGCCTGCATGATTGCCGCGCCGGAGTTCCAAAGCCGCAATACTGCAGAGCACTTCAACCTCGTCGTGTCGATCGCCGAGTGTGCGCTTCATTTCCAGCGCGCGTTCCAACGTCGTTGCCGCCTCGTCCAATAAGCCTTCACGCATATCGATCTCGCCGCGCAATGTCCAAAACGACGACAAACGGCCGGCGTGCTGCGGTTGTTCGCAAAGTGCCGCACCGCGTTCGAGATACGCACGCGCCTGGGCGAACTTTGACTCCATCTTGCAGGTCTGCGCCAGGTTGTAAAGCGCAGTTATCGTCCCGATTTCGTGCCCCGTTTCCTCGAACATCTGCAGCGCTTGCACATAGAGGCGGTGCGCTTCTTGCGCGCTGCCTGATCGGTCCTCGATCACCGCCAGGTTGTGCAACGCCTCCGCAACCCCCGATCTATCGCCGTACTCACGGAACATCAGCATGGCCTGCGAAGTCAAATCGCGGGCTGCTCCATAATCGTCTTCGATTGTGGCAAACGTTGCGGCGCGGCGCAGCATTTTTGCTCGAAGCACGCCGGGTTCCAGTGAAGATTCGCATGCACGCGCGAACCATGTGCGCGCTTCGCCGATATTGCAATGCTGCTGCCAGTAGAGTGCAACTTTTACTAAGAGCGCGCACGCCGGCGATGGCCCCTCGCCGTCAAACCCCCAATCCAGCGCTGCCCGCAGATTGGGGATTTCCGCTGCCAACGCCGTCAGGTACGCGGTTTCCTCTTGCGGCGACTCCCACGTCCCCCACCGTTCGGCCAGCGACCGGTAGTGCTCGAAGTGCAAATGCCGCGCGAGCCGTTCATCCTTACTGCCGTGTAGCGATTCGGCGGCGAATTCGCGAAGGGTGTCAAGGAGCCGGTAACGCACCGTTTCGCCTTGAGGCTCAGCCGTAACAAATGATTTTTCAACCAGTGCGTCGAGCAGCGCGAACGCCGGGTCGTCTTCTTCGCCGGCCCAGCATACCGCCTCGGCCGCATCCAGCGTAAAACCACCTTCAAACACCGACAGAAATCCGAAAAACCGCTGCTCCTTCGGATTTAACAAACGGTAACTCCACTCGATGGTAGCGCGCACGGTCCGGTGACGTGACTCTTGCGAGACGTCCTTGGAGACAAGCACGGGGAGCGCTGAATTGAGGCGCTGGTCCAATTGTTTCGTACTCAGGGTGCCGATGCGTCCGGCTGCGATTTCTATTGCAAGCGGCAAACCGTCGAGGCGCTCGCAAATATGTTCGACGTACCGGTCCGGCTTGAGCATGTTTGCGCGGCTTGCAAACAGGTGAGTTGCCTCCTGGCCGATCATGCGTCCCAGTCGCAACACGCGTTCACCCTGCACGTGCAGGGGTTCTCTACTGGTTACAATCACAACGATCTTCGGGCAGTTTTCCAAAAGCGAACGGACGAGCGCAGCCGTTTGGCTCAAAACGTGTTCGGCGTTATCCAACACCAGGAACATTGCGCGATCCCGCAGCTGTTCTACGATCGTGCCGGAAAGCGCGCGGCCCGGGACGCCTTCTATATGAAGCGCCGACGCCACAACTTGCGGAACAAGCTCCGCGTCGTCGATATCTGCTAAACGTACGAGCCACGAGCCGTCGGCGTAGCGGCCGATCGTATCCGCGGCCGCCTGCAGTGCAAGACGCGTCTTTCCAATTCCGCCCGGTCCTGAAATCGTGACAAGGCGGTTGCTTTTCAGCATATCGCGGACCGCGTCGAGCTCGAGATCGCGCCCGATGAACTCCGAGAGCTGGGAGGGAAGATTGTTCGGACGTGCGTCGAGTGAGGCCGGCGGACGAAATACATTGTCAAGGCCGGCGGCCAGCACTTGAAAAATGTGTTGAGGCTCGGACAGATCGCGTAAACGGTGCGCGCCCAAATCTTCGAGCGTGCACTCATGCTTCAAGGTTTGCGCCAGCGCGGACCGCGTGGCTTGCGAAACCAGAATTTGACCACCGTGCGCAGCGGCCATCACGCGAGCCACACGGTTGAGCGTCGGACCGAAGTAATCCCCATCCTGTGCAAGCGCATCACCGGTATGGATTCCGATTCGCACGCGCAAGCGCCCGATCTCGATAGGCCAACGCTCACGATCGAGCGCGCGTTGTACTTCGAGCGCAGCGCGAACAGCATCTTCGGGGCGATCGAATACGCAGCAGCATGAGTCGCCAACCGTTTTGAACACCGTTCCGCCCGACTCCAGAACGGCTGCGCGGATCAATGCATCGTGACGGGCAAGCGCTTGCCGTGTCGCGTCCGGCGCGCGCTCCCAAAGGCCGGTGCTGCCGACGATATCGGTAAAGACGAACGTGAACGCCCGTTGTCCGACCGCCACCGTGTCCATAGCTCTACGATAGCACCGCGCCGCAACGGCCGCGATGCCGCCGCCTATGCGCTTACCGAGAAGTGATAGAGCGTTGTTGAGGTGTACCGCGCGCCCGCGCGCAGCACCGTTGTCGGAAAGTGCGGCCGATTCGGCGAGTCGGGGAAATGCTGCGTTTCCAGCGCCACGCCGCGCGGATTTCCGGAATACAGTTGCAAACCTGGTTCCGTGGTCAGGATATCCAACATTCGTCCGCTCGCGGGATGACCCAACATCGCCGCTTCCCGGAGCGGCCCGCTCGATTCCCGAAGCGCGAAGTTGATGTCGAAGGGCTGCGTACCGACCATGCGCGGCTCCACGAAATCAAAGCCCGTTCCTTTCACGGCCTTCAGTTCACCGGTCGGAATAAGATCATCGTCAACCTCCGTGTATGCATCAGCAAAAATCTGCAATGCGTGTCCGGCGGCCGTACCGGTGCTGGGGTTTAAATTGAAGTAACTGTGGTTGGTAAAATTGACCACCGTGTCGGCGTCGGACTGCGCCAAGTAATCTACGCGCAACGCGCGATTGCGGACCGCGAAAATTACCGTGACCGCGAGGTTCCCGGGAAAACCCTGATCGCCGGCCCGGCTCAGATGTGAGAACACGACCGCGTTCGGCGAGCGCTCACCAATGGTCCACACGGCACGATCGAAACCATACGCGCCGCCGTGAAGCGTATTTTCACCATCGTTTGCGCTCAGCCGGAATGTCCGGCCCTCCAGCGTAAATTGCGCGCCGCCAATGCGATTGGCATAGCGGCCAATCGTTGCGCCGTAATATGGCCGCGGCGAATCGGAATGTTCGTAGCCATGCAGTGCGTCGTAATGAAGGGCGACGTTTTCAAACACGCCGTGACGATCCGGAACGTTGATCGCTACAACCGTTGCCCCGTAATTGATGAGATCCACTGAAAGTCCATCGGCCTGCGAACCTATGGCGACGCGCTCCACCGGTTGCCCGTCGTCCGTAACACCGAATTCCATCACGAAAACCACCCACTAGGCGGCGCCCCATCGAGCAGCGAAGCGCCGGTTGCAATGAAGGCTGCGAGTAAGCCATGAGGACACCCGCTCCCGTAACGCTGGAAGGTTACGGCGTTCGCCTTGAGCCGCTGGCTCAACTGCATTGCGAGCAACTCACCCGCGCCGCGAGCGACGGCAAGTTATGGGAACTGTGGTTTACGGCGGTGCCGCAACCCGTGGAAACTGCAGCGTATATCGAAATTGCACTTGAAGGGATGCGCGCCGGCACAATGCTGCCCTGGGCAGTGCGCGAACTAGGTAACGGCACGATCATCGGCTCGACGCGCTACCATGACGTCACGCCGGATGCCGGCCGCGTGGAAGTCGGATACACGTGGTACGCAAAACGCTGGCAGCGCAGTCATGTCAACACGTCCTGTAAACTGCTTGTTCTTACGCACGCATTCGAATCGCTCGGCTGCGACGTCGTGGGCTTTCGAACGGATTCGTTTAACTTTGCCTCTCAGCGCGCAATTGAAGCACTCGGAGCAAAAAAAGACGGCGTCATTCGACACCATCAGGCCCGCCGCGACGGCTCTGTGCGCGATAGTGTGATGTATAGTATCTTGGCGACGGAATGGCGTACCGTCAAGCGTCACTTAGAGTTTCGCTTGAAGCGGTACGCCGGCTGACGACGGCCTCGGCTATTCTTCTGCCTCCTCGTCGTCCTCGTAGTCTTCCTCATCTTCTTCTTCGTACTCGCCCTGTGATTCAAGCGCCTCGCGAATCGCCCGAAGCTCGGTGAGCATATCTCGCAGAAGCTCCGTTACCTGGTCGCCGTCCATTTATTATCTCCCGCGAATGCGAGTTATTCCATCGCACTTCGCTGACTGGTTTGTCCCGAAATTTCGCCGGTTTCCGACCGTCCCGCTCGCGCACCGCCTGACATTTCAAAGCGGAACGAGTTGCGAAACTCGCGCACCGACGCGGTTAGCATTTGCGATTCTTCCGGCTCGGCCTTTTCTTGAATGTGTGGAAACGCGGAATCCTCTTCGTCCTCGATATGCTCGAGTACGGCTCCTTGCAATTTTTCGGCCTTTGCGTCGAAATCCGAATCGTCGCCTTCCTTGAGCATTGTATCAAGTTCAAAGATCAAAACGTCGGCGGCAGCCGTTTCGTGATAGAGCTTCTGTGCCTCCGTTTTCTTGCCGGCAACTTTTTCGAGCGCCGGGTACACCAAGTTTTCCTCTGTGGCATTGTGGATGGTGAGAGCGGCTTTCAGCTGATCCAGGACCTGCTTTCTTTGCGATGCCTGTCCCGCTTGCGTGAGCTGGCTCAATAAGCTTTTGATGACCTGGTGGTCGTTGAGCAGAATTTCGATTGCGTCGTTTCCGCGCAGGGGTAATGGGCTCAGATCGCTCTGCATAAGTAACCTCGCCTATGTGATCTTGGGGATGTTTTCGATACCCCGCTTATACATGGACGAAACTCAGCGCAGCGCCTTGCGCTTGTACGCTTCCCGGCTTACCGCGAATCGACGATCGCGATGGCCCAGCCCTCACGCGTACGGGTGCGCACCAGGTACCCGCGCTCCGTGCGTTCGTAGACCTCGTATCCGGCGCGCTTGGCTTCCACCAGGTTCTTGAAAACGAGCACTCCAGCCATGATTGCCGCGTCTATACCCAAATCGTAACTAAGAAAAGCCGGGCACTCGCCCGGCTTCATCTTCAGTGGTATCCGCTTATTGGTGTACTTGGTTAACGTTTCTTACGGCCCGAGGTCTTTTTGGCCGTAGTTTTGCGCGCCGGCCCCGCTTTACGTCCGCCGCGTGCGCTTGCGGCCGCGCCTTTACGCGCGGCGGGCTTGGCCGCAGCCTTACGGGCGCCCCCGCGTCCGGCGCCCTTACGCGACATTACCGCGTCCTTGAGCGCTTTTGCCGGAAGAAACTTGAAAACACGCTTTGCCGGAACCTTCACGGGTTCGCCGGTCGCCGGATTACGCGCGATGCGAGCCGCGCGGTCGCGCACCTTGAATTGTCCGAATCCCGGAATTTTCACCGGCTCACCGGAGCACACGGCGGCTTGGATGTCCTCAAAGACCCCATCGATCAGTGCGAGCGCATCGCGGCGCGACATCTCGAACCGCTCCATCGCCGTACGGACCAAATCAACTTTATTCATCCGCTTCCTCTCATGCTGATCCCACTAGCGCGAAATGCGCTATTTTCGCCCTTGCAGTACCGCTTTTTTCGTGCTTTTCCTGCGCCGTGCTGCGTCTTTTAACACGCGTTGCTGCGTATGCATCGCACGCGAACAAAGCAAAAACGTCTGGCGGAAAATGAGCAGGCCGGCGGAACTAGCCCGCCAGCCTCTCTGCCCGCACGTCATCACCGCACTGCTCGAAGAACGCCGTTCGTACCCGTAGGTACAACCGCACGTCCTGGGGGAAGGACGGGCGGTTCTCCGGCGCTCTCCTTTGCCGGGATAACGACTCGAGAAGGTTACGTTTCATCGATACCCCTCCCGAGTTCTGACAACGTAGCATGCGCCAAACCAAGCAAATATAGGACGTTTGGGACCGTGTGCGAGGGCATATGCCACCCCCTTAGGACCAAGTCCCAAACTTGAGCGATAGCGGGCCGCAGGCTTCGTTGACGGCTTCCTCATTTGCTTTTAGCAAACTTCGGAAGCCGTCGCCTCACCTGCGGGCCGCTATCGCTCAAGTTTACGTTCGTTTTGTGGAGCGGGGCTGCGCTTGTCATCGCGGCGGCTGCGCTTGTCAGCGCAGGCCCGGCTTGTCATCGTAGGCCCCGGCTTGTCATCGCAGGCGCGTCTTGTCATCCTGAGCATGTCGAAGGACCGCTGAGCGAAGTCGAAGCGAACGCGCCTCGACAGGCTCGGCAGTGGTTCGACAAGCTC
>DASRSF010000216.1:0-3357 GCA_035656615.1 Vulcanimicrobiaceae bacterium
CTACCGTCCCAACGCCTGAAACTTGAAATGGGACCTGAAGAGCGGTTCCCGCTAGTGCCTTCGAGGGCGCCACGACCGCTAAAATACGCGGTGTGTAGAGCTGCGCGGCACCACCGGCGACAAACGGTATAGCGGCAACCGCACACCACTTGAGCCAATTCGGTTTTTCTTTAGGCGGCGGCGGCGCTTCGACCGTAAAGAAGTTGTCTTCGGACGACACGGCGACGATCGCGCGCGTAAATCTGCCGGTTACGTCCATGCGAATTGGAATGACGTCGTCCCGCATCGAGAACGGCGCCACTTCTATATCCTTCGGATACGCCGATTGTTGAGTTCCCTTAACGTCGACGAATAAACGAGCGTATGCGGGCGCGGGCGTGTTATTGAGCACGCGCAACGCGTATTTTGCCGTTCCGACGTGCTTATCGTATCCGACGTAGGCCAAAAATGCTGATAACTGCCCCTCGCGAACGCGAATTTGCGTTTGCGATCCGAAGGGCAGCTCGGTGAGCGACTGCGCCAGCGTGCGCGGCAGGGATACCGGCGCGGGCAGCTGGCGCAGTACGAGTTCGTTCATCGTTATCGCGTGATGATCTCCGGCGTCATCACGAACACGACGTCGGAATCTTGTCTCTGGTAATTCGTCGAGCGGAAGAGCTCACCGAGGATTGGAATGTCGCCAAGCAGCGGGATCTTATTGATGACCCGCGTTTCTATCCGGCGCAGCATTCCGCCCATGATAATCGACTCTCCCGGCTGCGTGATGACGTCCGTGGACAATTGGCTGCTCCGAAGTGCGGGTATCACGAACCCGTTTTCGGTGACGGCGTTACTGAAATCCAAGTCGGAGATATTGGGCGCGATCTTTGCCTCGACGGCGCCATTACCCAGGACGGTCGGCGTAACGTTTAACTGCACGCCGTACGGCTGATACTGAATGCTGACTTGGCCAAGACCCGTGGCGAACGGAATCGGAAACGACCCGCCGACAAGGAAGGTGGCAACGTTGCCCGGCGTCGTCACAAGGTTCGGCGCGCTGAGCATGCGCGCATGCCCTTCCTGCAACAGTAAATTCAGTGTGGGTGCAAGCGTGATGGTTCGGAAGAACGGCCCCAACGTTAACGCCTTACCTGCGCCTACCGGGCTTTCCACGGCAGGGAAACTCGGCGGATTTAAAATGTACGTGCCGTTCGGCTGAAAGACGGCGGACTGCAATTGAATGCCGAGGTTTTTGGCAGCCGTATTATCGATTTCGAGGACGTATACCTTAATGTTGATCTCACTGATCATATCCGTGCTGATGCGGTCGATCAGCTTGCCGTCACTCGAAAGATATTGCCCGGCGATACCGCGCGCGCGCTGGAGAATGGCCTGTTCGGTTACGATGTCTTTTACGTGCCCGCTCACGACAACGTTGCCCTTGCCATCCGGATCGACGCGAATGTCAGAGGCTCCGGGGATGTTTCCGATATCACGCTGCAAATCGCCAAGCGGGTGAGCAACAACGACTGCATTTACGACCGTGTACCGCTCAGTGGAAGCAACCTTATCGAAGTGCCCCAGGATCTCGCTGAGTTCCGCATATTCCGCGCCGTCGCGGACAGTGCCGCGAACAACCACAGAGTGGCCGAAGCTGACAATTTCCACATTCGGGTCTTGGACGGACGTCCGCAGCATCTGCGCGAGATCGTCGACTTCTTGTTCGGTAACAGTGACTTCGTACGTAAAGCGTGCGCTGGCGGTCCAAACAAAGACGGTCGTATGGCCCGGCGACTTCCCGTTAACGACGATTTGGTTATTGCCGACCGGCACCACCCCCGCAATCCGGCCATCCCCGACCGCGATGCGCTGCAAGCTGGGCGTGCGTAAAATGACCGAGTGTCCCGATTGCAATGAAATAAGCGCAACCCGCTCCGCCGCCGACCCGGACGCCGAAGCGGCCGCCAGGCACAATAAGAGCGCAACGGCTCCGGCAAACGCCCGATACAGTCGTCCCATGACCATGTGGTGGTTCCTCCGATAGGAACGGCGCGAGCATGCAAACCTCATATAGGCCGCCCCTGTGGCCGGATTATCGCATAGGGCTGCGTGTTAATCCGCTAACGCCAATTGACGTTAGGTCAAGTTTGCCGTGAACATCCCCGTCGGCTCTTGAAAGGCCGCGCCCGCAATGTAATGATGCCTCCACCGATAGAGACGGAGGCAGCATGTCTAAATCCATCATGGCGATTGTATTGGCTGTGATGCTTGCGCTGGTTGTGGGCAGCAACGCACGAGCGCAGGCCACGGACAATTCGCTTTCGGCGGTCGCCGGTCACAGCGGATACAACATGCAATGGCTCCTTCCGGAGCGCTCCGTCCGCCTCTATCGGCCAGGCGTGGTCATCGTCGTGCGCCCCGGCGCCACGATGTACTACGTGAATAACCGCGTTGAATTTACCGACGCGGCGCCTCGGTACGTCAATGGAGATCTCGTGGTTTCTTCAGCACTCGCTGCACGGCTGGCCCGCCTGGCCGCGATCGCCTCGGCTTCAACGGAATCGGGTATGCAACCACGGTTTGCTTCCCCGCCGATGACTGCCGGCGGACCGATCACGCTCAGTGTACGGCCCCAGCCGGGCTTCGACGCGCTCGCAGTTAGCGGACGCGCACCCTCCGGCGCACCGGTCACCATTACCCTCCTAGCAACCATCTCTTCGGATCTCCCCACAGTCGTGCTGAGCCGCCACGACGTTCAACCGGACTCTAGCGGGCAATTCCAAGCGATCATCCCGACTGCGTCCGATTATCTGCGCGGAACTATCATCCGCGTTCTTGCTACGTCGGTTGCCGGTACGACGCCGGCGTCGGCAACGGTTACGCTGGATGCTCCAAACGCCGGCGTGACGGTTCCATTCGATAAACCCTACTGTCCAAACACCCTGTGCCCTTAATTGCTTTCACTGGAGAAATTACGCACATGTTTAACACTCTTGTAAACGTTCTTCGCGACGAAGAAGGCGCCACGATGGTCGAATACGGCATCATGGTGGCACTTATTGCTGCAATTTGTATCGGCGTCATCACGACGCTCGGACAAAAAGTCAGCAACGCTTTCTCAACCGTCAACGCCAGCCTCTGATAATCGCCATTCGCTGTTTGTGCGTGCGTGACCGGGCGCATCCGCAAACAGCGAATGTCCTAGGAAGGAATCTCATTTCATGTTATCCACGTTGAATCGTGTTCTTCATGATGAAGAAGGCGCGACGATGGTCGAGTACGGCATCATGGTAGCGCTCATCGCTGCCATTTGCATCGGCGTCATCACGACACTGGGTCAAAACGTCAGCAACGCCTTTTCCACCGTCAACGCCAGTT
>DASRSF010000217.1:0-1787 GCA_035656615.1 Vulcanimicrobiaceae bacterium
GCATACACCGTTTGGCCCGATCCGTTTAACTCATTTTTGGTGGTTTCGATATTGAACTTAGCGCTATTCGCGACGGCTGCCGTAGCAATCAGCGCACGCGTGGGCGCCGATGCGGATTCACGCCGGCTGCGATGGGTAGCGGTTGGCATATGGGCACAGTTCCTTGTTTTTGCGGCCTTCTATGTCGACGAAAACCTCAATGCACATGCATTAGGCGGAACCCCGCTTATCAACTATCTCTTCGCATGGTTCCAACCGGCCCCGCTGGGTATCGCCTACGTCTTGACGCGCACGCGGGTTATCGACGTACGTGTGGTCGGCGCGCGTACGATTGTCTATGCTTTGCTTACGGCGATTCCAATCGGGCTGTTCAGCGTAGCCGATTGGTTTTTTTCGCGCAGTCTCGAGGATGCCCGTCTTGCAACCTTTGCCGAGTTTGCCGTCGCGGTGTTCTTTGGTATTTGGCTCAGCACGCTGCACAAGCGCATCGATGCATTTGTCGAGCGCATTGTGTTCGCATCCCGCCATCACGCATTCCAAAGACTGCATCATGCCATCCACGCGCTTTCCTCAATAGAGCTTTCATCGACGGCCACGGAGATAATGTGTGGTGAAGCCGCCGGCGCGTTGAACCTAGCGTCGGCCGCAGTCTTTGTTTCGCGCGGCGATTGCTACGAACGCGTTGCCGAACGCGGTTGGGAAGGCGCAACGGAGACGCTGGAGCGTGATGATCCACTCGTGCTTTTTACGCGTGCGCGTCATCGAACCGTGCGCCTGACGGACGTCGCGCCGTCCCAGAGCGCTTTGCCGCAAGGCGATGCCCGACCGGAGATCGCAGTGCCGATTATCCAGCACGGTAACATCGCTGCCGTGGCACTGTATGGCCGTCACGTAAGTGGCGAACATTTGGATGCGGATGAGGAAACGCTGCTCGGCGAGCTGGTACACGCCGCAGCTTCCGCACTCGACCGCTTAGAATTGAGCGAACGCTTACGGCAGTTGGAATCGGCCGCAGCCCTGCGGTCGACTCACCAACTCCCGGCGCTACACCCCGTTGATTTTAAGCGCGGTGAGCCGCGCTAGTTCGCGCTTTGAGATCGCGAAGTATCGCCAAGGTCTCCGGCGAGGGAGCCGGCGTTACACGGAGTTCCGTTGCGATTTTTAGCGGCCACCCGGTGGCGGCGCGAACCCGCTCGACATCGACCCCGGGATGTAATTGCGTGAGCGTTAATTCCTTGGTTTGCGGATCCGGTTCCAGCACACCCAAATCCGTAATGACGCGCGTCGGACCCGCGCCTTTCGCGCCCGATCGTGCACGGCTGTCGCCGCCGGTAAGGTAGCCCGGTGTCGTAACAAAATCCAGCCGGTCAACGAATGTTCGTGCGTCTTGCTTGAGGATGAGCAGCACTTCTTTGGCCGAGGCGGCAATCTCCGGTGCGCCGCCGGCGCCGGGCAGGCGCGTGCGCGGCTTATCGTAGCTGCCGATCACCGTCGTATTCAGATTGCCGTAGCGATCGATTTGCGCAGTTCCAAGAAATCCGACGTCGATTCGGCCGCCTTGCAGCCAGTATGCAAAGATCTCCGGCACCGACACAACCGAATCGGCGGTCTCCGCGAGTTCGCCGTCGCCGATGGACAACGGAAGCACCTTCGGTTTCGTGCCAATCGTTCCCGACTCGTAAATCAGCACTAAGTTCGGTGCGTGCGTAAGCCGAGCCAGGTTTGCGACCGTTGAAGGCAAGCCGATTCCGACGAAACATACTTCGCCGTCGCGCAGCCAGCGCGCG
>DASRSF010000218.1:0-4290 GCA_035656615.1 Vulcanimicrobiaceae bacterium
AAGGGACTCAACGGCGGCTATGCACCGCTTTCGGCGGTGATCGCCAGGCAGTCGATTGTTGAAACGATACGCGAGGCCGGCGGGAACTTTATGCACGCGCAAACGTATTCGCATAATCCGCTTGCGTGCGCGGCCGGTTTAGCCGTTCAGCGTTACATCGAGCAGCATGATCTCGTCGAGCGAGCGGCGCGTGTCGGCGCAGAGCTCGGCGAAACGCTCAGATCGATAGAATCGGACCTAATTGGGGACGTCCGCGGCATCGGGATGTTATGGGCGGTCGAGTTCGTTGCGGATCGCGAATCCAAACGGCCGTTTCCACGCGAATTGAAACTTGCCGAAACGCTGGTAGAGAAGGCAAAGCAACGCGGGTTGGTGGTGTGGCCAAACGTCGGACACGCCGACGGCGAGAACGGCGACCTGGTCATGATCGCGCCGCCTTTCACCATTGAACCCGCGCAGATAGGCGAAATCGCGGAGCTGCTGCACGCAAGCCTAAACGACACTGCGCAACAATTACTGACTTCGAGACATTAGGAAATAGTGGAGGAATTAGAATGACGGCACCGGCTGTACGCGCTCAGCCCAAAATCACGTACTCCGCCATCGGCGGCAATCTGGACGAAATTCACCAGCGCTTCGAGGAAACGCTTGAGCGCGTCGTTGCGGGTTTTGGGCAAACGCACCAGTCGATCATCGACGGCAAACCGGCTGCCGGCAGCGGAATCACGCAAGAATCACGCTCGCCGATCGATCGCAGCGTCCTCATCGGAAAGTTTGCCAGCGCAAGCCAGGCGGACGTAGACGCCGCGGTCGCCGCGGCCAAGCGCGCCCAAAAAACATGGGCGGCGTTGCCGTGGCAAGAGCGTGTTTCGATCATGCGCGGAATCGCCGAACGAATTCGCGAGCGGCGCTACGAGCTTGCGGCGGTCATGAGTATGGAGATCGGCAAGACGCGCTTCGAGTCGCTGGGCGACGCGGAAGAATCAGCCGACCTCATCGATTATTATGCCGATCAAGTTGTAGAGGCCAACGGCTTCGAGCGTCCGCTCGGGCAGCTCGCCGCGAACGAATCGACGAAAGACGTGTTGCGTCCGTACGGCGTGTTTGCCGTGATCGCGCCGTTTAATTTTCCGATGGCGCTTGCAACCGGAATGTGCAGCGGCGCGCTGCTGGGTGGCAACGCGGTCGTGTTCAAACCTGCCGAAGGCGCGCTAATGACGGCTGCGATGATGGCGCAGATCTTCACCGAGTCACGTCTGCCGCACGGTACGTACAACATCGTGTACGGCAGCGGCCGCACCATCGGCAGTTATCTGACCCGCCACGAAGGCATCGACGGAATCGCTTTCACCGGTTCCCACGAAGTCGGCATGCAATTACTGCGCGAGATCGGCGCGTCCGGCCGTCATGCGAAGCCGGTACTCGGTGAGCTCGGGGGAAAGAACGCGACCATCGTCACCGCGAGCGCGGATCTCGAGATGGCAAGCGAAGGAATCATGCGTTCGGCGTTTGGTTTGCAAGGCCAAAAGTGCAGCGCATGTTCGCGCGTATACGTCGACAAGCGAGTCGCGGAACCGTTTCTCAAGCTGCTCGTCGATAAGACCAAAGCCATCGTCATCGGCGATCCCACCAAGCGCGACGTTTTCGTCGGTCCGGTCATCAATCAGAAGTCCGTAGAAACATACGAGCGAGCCGCGGCGCTGGCGCGACGCGACGGCTCGATGCTTATCGGCGGAGAACGCTTGCAGCATCCGCCGTTCGATCGCGGTTATTTCGTTTCACCCGCAATCGCGCAATTGCCGCTCTCGCACGAATTGTTTCAAGAAGAACTGTTCTTGCCGTTCCTTGCGGTGGGCATCGTGGATTCGTTCGATCAGGCGCTGGCGGAATCGAACCGCTCGCATTTAGGTTTGACCGGCGGACTGTACTCTGAAGACGAGCGCGAAATCGAGCGCTTTTTCGATGAGATGGAAGCCGGTGTGCTGTACGTGAATCGACGAACCGGCGCTACAACCGGCGCATGGCCCGGCGTACAATCGTTTTGCGGATGGAAAGGTTCCGGCATGACGGGCCGCGGCGGTTGCGGACCGTACTACGTCGGGCAATTCATGCGCGAACAAAGCCGTACTCGAATGATGAAGGAGACGTCATGAAAAGTTATCCGTCCATTATCGTGCCGCCTCCCGGGCCGATCGCGCAAGCGGTCATCGAAAAAGACCAAAAGTACTCCTCGCTGTCCTACATCAAAGAGTATCCGCTCGTCGTAGATCACGGTAAGGGCGCGATGGTTCAAGACGTCGACGGCAACCGGTATCTCGATTTCATGACGGGAATCGCGGTAGCGTCCACGGGCCACGCGCATCCGAAAGTTGTCTGCGCAATTAAAGACGCAGCGGAAAAGTTTCTGCACATCTGCGCCACGGATTTTTATTATCCGTCGTTCGCGGATTTATGCGAACGGCTTGCCCGGCTTGGGCCTGGCCGGGAACCGAAGCGTGTTTTCGTTACGAACTCCGGGGCCGAGGCGGTTGAGGGCGCGATTAAACTTGCGCGCAGTCACACGAAGCGCTCGAACATCATCGCCTTCGAGGGTGCCTTCCATGGACGCACGATCGGCGCGATTTCGCTGAATTCCAGCAAAGTAAAATATCGCCGCCATTTTGGTCCGTTGCTTTCAGGCGTGCATCATTTGCCGTATGCCAACCCGTACCGGCCGACCAACTGGAAAGACGCTGCAGAAAACCTGTTCCGTCAGCGCGTTTCTCCGGACGAGGTTGCGGCGGTCTTCATCGAGCCCGTGCTGGGCGAAGGCGGTTACGTTATTCCGCCGCTTGAGTTCCTCCAGTACTGGCGGGATTTTTGCGACGAGAATGGTGCCGTGCTGGTGTTCGATGAAGTGCAAAGTGGAATAGGGCGAACCGGACAAATGTTTGCATCGCAAACCTTCGGTGTTACTCCGGACGTGACGCTCGCCGCCAAAGGGCTGGCGTCGGGAATGCCGATCGGGGCGATCATTGCCAAAGAATCCGTTATGTCGTGGACCCAGGGCAGCCATGGCAGCACGTTTGCCGGCAATCCCGTCTGCTGCGCGGCGGCGCTCGCCACGCTTGATCTCGTCGAACACGAATTCGCGGCGAACGCGCGCAAAATGGGCAAAGTGTTGCTCGAAGGCCTTCACGAGCTCAAGAAAAAGCACGAAGTCATCGGCGACGTGCGGGGTGCAGGCCTGATGATCGGCGTAGAGTTTGTGCGCGACCGGGCTACAAAAGAACCGCACGAAGATTTCGCTTGCGAACTAGAAGTGGCGGCGTTCGAGCGGGGCCTGTTGCTGCTCGCGTGCGGCAGAGGCGTGATCCGCCTTGCTCCGCCGCTCATGATCGACGAAGAAGACATCGCGACGGGCCTGCGGATCATGGACGAATCGCTGGAGGCGCTAACACTAACGGCTGCGTGAAACACCGCACCGCGCAACGGACGGAGCACCGCGCAACAGTGGAGGATGCGGGGCGGTGCTCCATCCTGTGAGCCTGACGGCCCACATACAGAAAGAGGCGCGTAGCTAGCGTCAGCGTTCCGCGCGACCTACGAAATCATCACGGTTAGCGTCTTCGTCTAAATCTACCCGAGGCGCCAGAAATTGCCGGTGAGTCCGATGCGCTCGAGGATTTTCTGATTCTGTTCAACCGTATGGGGCCGCCAATTACCGGCCAAGCGATCTGACCACCAGGCGTGGGCGAGTTGGCTCAGTGTAACGAGCGAAATCGTCGCTCCCGGCGTCCTCCCGCCGAGCCACTTTTCGATGTGCTCTTCCGACCGGAAGAGATTCATCGTGCTTCAGGTAAAGATGATGTCGTCCCACCAATGCGCGGCCGGCACAAGACAGTGGAACAACAGTTCGGTGCGGTCGGGCCGTTTGTCGCGAACCTGAATGGTGAGTGGTTCCAAGCAATCGGGGCATGAGGTTTCGATGTCGCCGTCGCTTTGAAGTGCAGCGCATATACCGAATGCATCCCAGGCGCAATTTGCATACCAGCCGCGTCCCGCAGCACGAACGCGATACGCGGTCGGCACGGCGGAAAACGGGTTTGCCATACGCAACTCGTTCGTGGCGGGGTTGAGCACTAAGGCGTGCTGGTCATGAAGCCGCTTCCATCCCGATAACACGTCCGCGGCCGCCCAACCCGCGACGTTGGCCACGTCTTCAATCGTCGGCGCCCGCCCAAACTCCACAAAAAGCCGGTACGTCGTATTACGCAGATCGATATCGCGCGCGTCCATCACAGCGCCCTT
>DASRSF010000219.1:0-4052 GCA_035656615.1 Vulcanimicrobiaceae bacterium
CTGGTCCGTCTGCCGCCTTCGCACATCAGTCGCAAAATAAATAGGAGACCGGCTCATCCTGAGCCGGTCTCGCTTCTTGCTCGCTGTTCAAGGTGGAGGGATTTACCACGAGGGCAATCCACCGTTATGATTGTAACCACCGCGTCTTGAACCACACGTTGCAGCCGCATGCCCTGTTGCTGTAGGGGCAAGCATCAACTTTACCGCACGCAAGTCAGCGTGAGCGCCATTGTCGGCAGCGTTACAAGTATGCCCAAACGCAGGAACTGCATACCGGTCACGTTGATGCCTTCGCGTCGCAGAAGAAGAAGCCAAAGAAGTGTGGCGAGGGAGCCCGCCAAGGAGAGGTTCGGGCCTAAGTCGACGCCGACGAGCGCGGCGCCGGCAATGTGCGAGCCGAGCGTGTGGTTTGCAAGCGAATACCGCACCAGGACGCCGGCAGGCAGATTATTCAACAGATTATCCGCGAACATCACCGCGAAGCCCGTTAAAAGATTTCCCAGTGCAACCGGCATCGCGGCCGCGGCGGCCAGAAAACCGCGCGTGTACGCTAGGGCGCCGGTACGATCGATTGCCGCCACGATCACAAAGAGTGCCGCGACGAGCGGTATGATCGACCACGGCGTTTCACGCATGATGCGACTTGCGACGTTGCGCTGCATCAAAGCAACGAGCGCGACGCTAATCACGCCAAGAACGAACGTAGCCCGGCCGACGTAAAAGTCAAACCCTGCGCAAGCGACGATGATCAGCGCGGAAGTACATACGGCAATGGCGGCGACCCGCGAAATTCGCGAGAGCCCAACTGCTTGGCCGTCGAATGCAAAGCGCCGCGGAACCGCCCGGTGCAGCACAACGTAAAGAATCGCAAACGTGCACAGTAGCGCCACCACAGACGGCACGGCAAATGTCGCGAGCCAAGGTGTAAGTGCAGGCAGCCGTCGAAATACGACCAGATTCGCCGGATTGCTTATGGGAAAAACGAAGCTCGCGGCGTTCGAAACAAAGGCGCACGCATAGAGAAAGGGCAGCGGTGCAATCTGCGCTCGGCGCGTGAGGGCGAGCACCGCCGGCGTAAGCAACAGAATCGTTCCGTCGTTGGACAGCAGCGCGGTCACCGCGATGCCGGCCAAGTGCACCGCGGCAAAAAGCCGCAAGCCGCCCCCGCGGGCGGAGCGCAACAGCAGGTCGCCTAGCGTTTCGAACAGGCCCATCACGCGCGCGAGCTCCGAGAGCATCAGCATCCCGCCCAAAAATAAATATACGTCGAGCCCGTCTAAGGCTGCGCCGCCGGCGGCCCGTGCAGGTACCAGGCGCACAATCACCAGTAGCGCTGCCCCGGCCACGGCCCAAATCCACTCGCCAATTGCGAACGGACGCAGCAATATCGCCGCGATAGTCGCTGCGCTGATCGCCCACGTTATTACCGCCGAAGCGTGGCTCACCGGGGCGCTGCGTTATCCCAGGCGGAAGATCAGCCCTTGCCCTAAAGCCTCCCAGGAGCCCAAAATCCCCTTCTCGAATATCATGAAACAAATATTCTGTGATACGCGCTGAAGAGGAACCCGCATGAGAAAGGCCGCCAAAGACCGGTCGGTGCCGGTGGACGAAAACATCGTCATGCACGGCGCATATCTGCGCCAACAGCGTAATCGCAGCGAACTGACCGTGGATGCCTATGCGCGGGATTTGGAACTTTTCGGTGCATTCCTGGCGAACGAGCCGGTTCTCGACCAGGCCGGTAACCGCCGCGCGTGGCCGCAACTGGCGAGCGCAACGAGCCGGGACGTCGTGCGGTTCATTGCGGACCTAAGCTCCCGGCGCGGCTACGATATGGTGTCAGTCAGGCGAAAAATCTGTTCGTTGCGTTCGTTCTATAAATACCTGAAATTCGAAGGCATGCGCAGCGATAATCCCGCAGCGGACGTGCCTCCGCCGCCGGCGCGCACGAAGCTGCCCACCGCGCTGGCCGCCCCCGAAGTTCGCCAACTTTTACGCACCGAGCGCGCCGACTGGACCCCATTCCAACGTCTGAGAGCGGCTGCTATCGTCGAACTGCTTTACGGTAGCGGGGTGCGGCGCGCGGAGATTGCGCGCATCGATTTGAGTGAGGTCAACCTGCGCGACCGGGTCATAAAAGTTCACGGCAAAGGCTCTAAGGAACGCTTTGTGGTCGTAAACAAAGCGACAGTGGCGGCCATAGAACGCTATCTGGGTGTGCGCCCGCATACGACCGACCCGGCGCTTTTTGTAAGCGTCAGCGGCTCGCGCCTGAGTCCGCGCCATGTCTGGCACATCTTCAAAGAGGTATATGCCGTTAGCGGAATAGAGCAACGCGTTACGCCTCATACGTTACGCCACTCCTTTGCCACCCATTTGCTCGAAGCGGGCGTCGATCTCGTAACAATTAAAGATCTGCTCGGGCACGAGAGCGTGGCGACCACGCAGATTTATACGAACCTCGATTTTCATCACAAAAAACAAGCGTACGACAAAGCGCATCCGCGCGATCGCATGGACGACGTTTGAGTTCGGAGTACGTCAAGCCGCCCGCCCCGCGTTCACCGGAATTGGAACGCGCCATTCAGCAATCTGCGGTTATCGATAAAGCGGACACGATTGCCGCACTCGCACACGGCGCAATCGGGCAACGCCGGGCGGACCGGATAACGCCCTATATCGATCATCCGCGTCTTGCCGCGACATTGCTGCTGCGGTGGCAGAACGCCCGCACGATTTCGCTTGCGGATGATGTTCTTGAGCGCTGCGTTGCATGCGCCTTGCTGCACGACGTTCTGGAAGATACGAAATTACCGCGATCGGAGCTGCGATCTCAACTCGGAGGCAATGAGGCACTATTTCATCTGGTCGAACGTCTGACTGAACCGCCCGGTGACCCCGACGCGCCTGCATACTATGAGGCGATCGCGCAAGATCCCGAGGCGATCATCGTAAAGTGTGCCGATCGGTGCGCGAATCTGGACGATGTATACAAAGACGTGCGCCGG
The DNA here is from genome assembly GCA_035656615.1 of Vulcanimicrobiaceae bacterium. Taxonomy (GTDB): domain Bacteria; phylum Vulcanimicrobiota; class Vulcanimicrobiia; order Vulcanimicrobiales; family Vulcanimicrobiaceae; genus DASRSF01. The sequence continues at coordinate 3,009 of DASRSF010000219.1, forward strand.
GGCACCTCGCTGGATCGCTGGCGTCGTTATCTGAGCAAAACCAAACGTGACGTCGTCCCAATGGCTCACGACCCAAAATTGCGGCACGAATTACTGCGGCGCATCGAGGAGATTGAAGACACCCTGCGAACGGCCCCGCGGTGAAGCGGCTACCTCTTCTTCTTCTTGCAGTTTGCATGCCGTCAGCGTGCTCGGCACCCGCTCCAACGTGGGTCCGTACGGGCGTCATTACGCCCGGTACGACGATTTCCGTGCGCAACGTAGCAGGTGATATCGATGCGTACGCACCGGCGCGCGGCCAGCCGGCCAACCAATATACGCTTGCAGTGTATGCCCCGGGAAACGCGGCCGCCGCGGTATCTGTCCGGGTACGGCCGCCGCTCATCACTGCGCAATCGAATGTGCCCGGCGTACGTTTCTTGATACGCGCGCCTTCCGGGAGTTCGTTGGATGTTACGACGCAGCGCGGCAACGTCAACGTTGCGGACGTGGACGGCGTCATCAACGCCCACGCCGACAGCGGCGACATCAAGATGCTCATCCCGCAATACGGCAATGCATCGACGGGTACGGGCAACATCAGCGTCATCTATGCGAGTGCCGATTGGCCCGGCACGGTGCGCTTTACCGCGGATCGCGGCAACATCGAACTGTACGTCAACGAACACGCACAGGCCCGCGTGCACCTTCACACCGATAACGGCACGGTCTTCAGCGACTTCAACATCCGCGGAACCTCACACGGAACCGCTGAAACGATCGACAGCGCAATCAACGGCGGCGGTCCCCGCGTCGTCTACGCCAGCGTCCACACCGGCTCGATCCGCCTCATGCAATTAAAACCTCAGATATGAGGCGCCATCTTTTTACTGCCGTGGATTGAAGAATGAGTTGATGACGTTGCCGACGTTGCTCGTGCCGCCGGCCTGCGCGGCGCCTTCGGTTTGCGGCTCGTGATAGGTCATCGATTGGATGCCGATTCGGCCTGGTCCGTGGAAACGGTTGAGCACAAGGGCGGCGCCGCCGACCAGCGCACCGAGGGCT
>DASRSF010000220.1:0-3144 GCA_035656615.1 Vulcanimicrobiaceae bacterium
GAAAGCTTCGCGCGCGGTTCATTCTTTCCGTGGCGCTATTGGCGTCGGGCGCCGCCGGCATCGCGCTCTCGCAGCAGACGGGCAAACCGGTCGTCGTTATTCCTATCACCGGTACGGTGGACGACGGCATGGCGCATTTGGTTAGCCGCGCCGTGAGCCAAGCTGAAGCGGAAGGCGCCGCCGCCGTGGTGCTGGACGTCAATTCTCCCGGCGGCGTCCTTGAAGCGGCTTTCGATAGCCGCGATGCGCTGATTCATTCCACGGTTCCGACCTACGCGTACGTGTCCGACCGCGCGTATTCGTCCGCTGCGCTTATAACGCTGGCCGCGCGTCGAATCATCATGGCTCCGGGCGCTTCCATTGGAGAAGCCGAACCCAGTCCGAAGACGCCGAAGCTCATCTCCGCTGTAAAGGCGGAGTTCGAGTCCACCGCGTTGCGGAACGGGCGCAATCCGCAGATCGTCGCGGCGATGGTTGATTCAAGCTTGGATCTGCCCAAGTACAAACGGCCGGGACAGAACCTCACGCTCGATACGCAGGGCGCGCTCGAGACGAAGATCGCCGACGGGCAGGCGCCGACGCTCCAGGCAATGCTCAGCGCAAACAACTTAAACGGGCCCGTGCAAACGGCGCAATATACGTTTGCCGAGCAGGTCGCGCGTTTTGCCACCAATCCCGAGGTGAGCGGATTACTGCTCACCCTGGGTTTGCTCGGGCTGCTCATTGAAATGCAAACCTTGCACGGTATTGCGGGCGTTGTCGGGGTGAGCGCTTTCGCGCTGTTCTTCGGCACGCACGTCTACTCCGGGTTCAGCAACGGCTTTGTCATTGTTCTGGCGATTCTGGGCGTGCTCGGCATTTTGTACGAGTTGCACATCGTGCCGGGTCACGGTGCTCCAGGAATTTTGGGAGGGATCGCTCTGCTTGCGGCAGTGTTGCTCGCCTTCGGAATACCGTTCTTCATCATTGCGCTGCAAACGGTCGCGACCGCTATCGTCTTGACCGTCGTTCTCTTTTGGATGATCTCGCGCTCGCTGCCTGAAAACGCATGGCTTGCGCGGCTAACGTTCGCGGGAGCACAAGGGCCGGAATATGTTGCGAGTTCCGATTATTCATCGCTTCGCGGCGAACAGGGCATTGCCGCGTCCTATTTACGTCCGGCCGGTGTCGCGCTCATTAACGGCCGGCGAATCGACGTTCTCACGCAGGGCGAGTTCATAGCCGAAGGAACACCCGTTCGAGTCAGCCGCGTTGAAGGCGCGCGCATTTTTGTGGAGCCCGTGACGCTGCCGAGCTACCACGAAGTATAAGGAGTACATATCTTGGCTACACTGGGCGCGGCAATCATCTTTCTCATCATCGTCATTGTTTTCTTTACGTTCTTGTATTATTTTCCGATTGGGCTGTGGCTTCGGACGGTTGCCGCCGGTGTGCCGCTTTCAATCAGTTCCCTCATCCGCATGCGGATCATCGGCATTCCGCCAAGCGTTATCGTGAGCAACTTGGTGCGTTCACGAAAAGCGGGCTTAAATTTGACCGTCGATCAAATGCAATCGCATTTCTTGGCCGGCGGCAACGTGGACAACGTCACGCTGGCGATGATTGCAGCCCAGCGAGCCCAGATTCCGCTGGAGTGGCAACGCGCGTCCGCCATTGATTTAGCCGGACGAAATGTTCTGGAAGCGCTGCAAACCTCGGTCAACCCCAAAGTCATCGAGACGCCGATATTCCAAGGCGTCGCACAAAACGGCATTCAGCTGAACGTGAAGGCGCGAATTACCGTACGAAGCAATCTCGACCGGTATGTCGGCGGCGCAGGCGAGCCGACGATTGTCGCGCGCGTTGGCGAGGGTGTCGTCTCGGCCGTGGGCGCAGCGATCGATCATAAAGAAGTGCTGGAATATCCGGATCGCATCAGTAAAACGGTGCTCGCCAAAGGGTTGGATGCGGGAACGGCATTCGAGATCGTATCAATCGACATTGCGGACGTCGACGTCGGAAAGAACATCGGTGCGGAACTGCAGATGTCGCAGGCCGAGGCGGACCGGCGAATTGCGCAAGCCAAGGCATCGGAGCGGCAGTACGCCGCACAGGCCGCCGAGCAAGAAATGAAAGCCGAAACGCAGCGCATGCGTGCTAAGGTGGTCGAAGCGGAAGCGTCCGTTCCACAGGCTATTGCCGACGCTTTTAAGAGCGGAAACCTAGGCGTGATGGATTACTACCGCATGAAGAATATCCAAGCCGATTCCGATATGCGAGGCTCTATCTCCGGCAGTGTCTCCTCGGCCTCGGACAACAATACGCCCCCGGGTCCGCCTGCGAAGTAGCGCCGCCATGGACGCAATTTTAGCGGCGCTCGATGCCTTGGCGGAGCAACGCAGAGGAACGCCCGCGCCGCCGCAAGCACCGCGTCCCGTATCGGCCGGGACGCCACCGGGCCGCCCGATCCCCGCGCCCGCGCGCCCCGCCGCGCAGACTTCGGCGCCTCCCAGCCACATCGAGGCCCCTGCGCAAGAAAATCGTGCGCCGGTCTTGCAGGGGATGTTCGCGGACGGGAATAGTTTGTTGCGAGCAATCATCGCCGCCGAGGTCCTGGGTCCGCCCGTGTCCCTCAAGGAGCACAGTTTCTGGAATCGACAACCGAACGAACCGTAGACTTAAGCGGCCTGTCCGATCACTTCCGGCTCTTTGGAAAATTCGATCAAAACCTTTCGGCACTTGAAGACGCGCTTTCGGTTTCGCTCCGGGTGGAGGGAGACCGTCTGGTCGTGCATGGCGAATCCGCTGCGGTCTCTCAGGCCTACGACGTGGTGCGCCGCATGCTTGACGCGGCGGTGCGCGGTACGCATATAACTCCGTCGGACGTTGCCCTGGCTACGTCCGACGTGTTACGCGGGCGAAACGAAGACGCGTTACCGGATACGCTCTACCGTTCGCACCGCGGACGCGAGATTCGCCCCAAGACCGCCGGCCAGCGCGCCTTCGTCGCGGCGATTCAGCGCCACACGCTTACGTTCGGAATCGGGCCCGCGGGTACGGGGAAAACGTTTCTCGCCGTCGTCATGGCTGTGCGTGCGCTTCGCGCGCGGGAAGTCGAGCGCATCGTTCTGGCACGTCCTGCAATTGAGGCGGGTGAGAAACTAG
>DASRSF010000221.1:0-3020 GCA_035656615.1 Vulcanimicrobiaceae bacterium
GATTGCAAGAATCGCCGCAAGGCCTGCGGCGTAAAAGAGCCAGAATGCGCCCATCGGCACGCGGTGTGCGGGCGCCCGCGCAACGTCAAGGAGAAGCACTTGCGCGCGCCACAGCATTGCGGTAACGATTGGGGCCAGCAGTGCTAACCCTCGTACGGATCCGTGGGTTCCGGGCAGCCGCGCAGCTATCGCATAACCGGCTAGTACGAAGATCGCGGCGCATAGAAGTTGCACGCCGACCACGATCCAAATCATTGGCCGCGGGCCATAGGTGCTGGGACGCCCGGCGAAATCGAACTGGATAGGCACCCGAGCCGGTAACTCCGGGTATGCCTCGCGCGTTTGCGCTAGGGTCAGCAGGATGAATACCGCCGTTACGGCGGCGCACGCCCATAGAAGAAAGCCCATACGTCTACGTATTCCGCGGCGGCGGTGATGTTTCGCTTAGGGCGAGTGTTGAAGGCGCGACATCATCTCTTGCACGTAGCCGGGGTTATTGTCGATAAGCGTAAAGCGGCGCCCCAGGGACCGGGCCGCCTCCCCGGTGGTGCCGATGCCTCCAAACGGATCCAGGATGAGATCGTCTACGAACGAGTAGTATCGAATCACCCGCTTTGCCAGCTCTAATGGAAATACCGCCGGATGCTTACGAGACGAGGCGGGGGTGATCGTCCACACGTTCGTACGGTCGTAGTCGCCCAAAATCTTGGATTGCGCGAGCCGTTTGGTGCCCGCCAGTTCGCGAATGTGCACGTCGATCAGCTTGTCGGTATGTTTGCGGTAGACCAAGATGTATTCGGTGACCGGAACGGCTTTGTACTGTAGCGGATTGCGATCCGCGGCAAAGCGCCGGCCGCGGCTCGTAGCCCATCCGGCACCCTCCGGTTTTTGCCAAATGATGTCGTCGATGAAATCGAACCCCTCTTCGACGAACAGCCGGTGCACGTCGAAGGGTACGGCAATACGGCGTGAGGCTTTGGTGCGGTCGTTGCGGCGCAACAACACCGGCGCGATGTTGATGACGAAAAAGCGCCCCTCCGCCAAGACACGCGCGCACCCTCGAATTACCGAGCGCAGCTGGTTGAGGTACTCTTCATATCCCGCGTAATCCGTGTAATCCGGCCGCGCGTTGTAGTACGGCGGCGAGGTGAAAACCAGATGAACCGATTCGCCCGGCATATTTTGAAGAATGCTTGCGCTGTCGCCAAGGAAGACGCGGTTGGAAATGCTCGGCGATTCTAGGGGCGGCGCGCCCCGCTTGCCGGACCGCCGAACCGTTTTTGGAGCGTGATTGGCCGCAGGACCTAAGCGGCGCATCAGTACGCGAAGGCTGGTGCTCTTCGCGGCGTTGACCTGCGCAGTGCGCGCATCGATGACAATTTCACCGGCGCGCATATTCCCGTTTCCCGTTAATATCGGTACGCGCCACACGTGGTAGCGGTCGTCGATTTCGGGCAAACCGAAGCTAAACTGATGTTCCAACTTCAATTCGCGCACATGTTGCATGGCAATGCGCTTGGCCTGGCGCACGTTGAGCACACCGTAATTCCGCTGTTCCGCCACCGTTCTTTGACGCGCGAGCATACTGGGTGATTAGATTACGGGGTACTCAATTCTTGCGCCGGGTGCCTGCGGTGGCATCCGCAATGATGATGTGCCGGCGATATGGGGCATCCCGTGCACCGGTTCGGCTTGTTCGGCAAACGCGCAAAGGAGATTAACCGAGGCCATCGTCTGCGTCGTGCTGCAGGAAACGTCGAGCAGGCTGGGACTGCACAATAGGACGCTTAGGGCGCGTGCGCGGGATATCGCAACGTTGAAACGGTTGGGCTCAAAAAGGAATTTGACGTCGCGCGGCATGTCGTCCCCGCTGGAGGTCGCCATGGAATAGAACACGACGAAAGCCTCTTGCCCTTGGAATTTATCGACCGTCCCCACGCGGACGTCTAACCCCGCCTGCCGGAGAACCTTGATGATGAGCCGGCGCTGCGCATTGTACGGAGTCACAACGATGATATCGCGTTCGCGTACGTCGCGTGTAAGACCGCGATCATCGGTGAGCGTGCTCTGAAGAAGAAGAGCACACTCGTGCGCCAACCGCTGCGCCTCTTCAACCGACTCGCGCGAATTGCCGATATGTGGAACGGGTATGAAGCGTAATCCGGATCCGCTCAAACCTTGGCCCGCAACGGCTTGCCGGTGTGTGCTTGGTGCGGAATGAAGGCGGCCGGCGTAGACCGAGGTGGAGATAAACTCGCAGATGGCCGGGTGCATGCGGTAGGAAATCTCGAGGAATATGCCCCGCGTTTCGGGCACGGTCGGCGCAGCGTTTAGCAAGTGTTGCAATACCGAATCCCCGGCGTGCAGCGGATGCGTCCCTTGTGAAACTTGCGCCAGTTGCAAGGGATCCCCCAGCAAAACGATGTTGCGTGCCGCTGAGGAGACCGCGACGGCATCCGCAAGCGATATTTGGCCCGCCTCATCGATGAACAGATAATCGAGACTGCCCGCTAGCGGTTCGCGCGAGAAGAGAAACGCCGTGCCGGCGATAAGATCGACGTCAGGATTCTCAAAATCTTCGTTCTTCGGGGAGACGGCGATCATCGGATCGAGCACGTGCGACTCGTATTGGGAGTCGCCGTTGCCCTTGGTATACTTGTACCGTCCCTTGAAGCGTTTACCGCGTTCGATCGCGCACGCTTCGACTTTGTGCAACAAGTTGTGAATCGCCTTATGACTATTGCTGAGCACACCCACGCGCTTACCGGATTCCAGCAAATCGCAGATAACGGCGGATCCGATCGTCGTTTTGCCGCTGCCCGGAGGTCCTTGTATAAACAGATAACTGCCGTCCAACGCCTGCGCCGCCGCGCTAACGCCGTCTACCGTCAGCGGATGCGGTTGCACAGGGCCGCGAAGGCAAAGGCGTGGATCGCGGGACAGGAGCAGATCCAATGTCGCGGGCGGCAGCGTACCGTGCAGAAATGATTGCGCAAGACGAACCAATGCGGCTTTTTGCG
>DASRSF010000222.1:0-4378 GCA_035656615.1 Vulcanimicrobiaceae bacterium
AGAAAGAACAGCTGGATGACATATCGCGTTACGTACATTCCAAAACACTTCGATTCCAAACCGTCGCAGGTCAGTTTTTAGTTTACGATGCGAGCTTTGGTCCGTGCATGATGGCCGCACCCGGCTACTGGGTTTTGAACGCCCCCGGATGCAATACATACTTTATGCCTGCCGACGGATGGGATGGCCCCTCGGCAGTCCCTGGTTGTTACACGCCACCGCGGCCATGGATACAACATGATCAGGGCGATCCTCGCCTAAAATGGGGAACGTTCCCCGCTTCAGGAATATCAACTCCGCGCCAATAGTGCAGGCGCCTCTACAGTTCAACGCCGGATCTTTGCAAAAGTGTTGATGCCATGTGTACTGCGGAATCGTTCTCGTAAATGCGCCACCCGCGGTAAGCAGGTTCATTTTCGTACCGCCGGAGTAGCAGCTTATATCCATTCCATCCCAAGACTCCCATGAACCGTTAGAAGCTAACGAAACATTGAGTATTGACATCGGTTCGTAGGCGTTTGGTTAGTATTGGTAGCCGCCATAGTATTTTTAGGGATGGATCGAATAAACAAGCTACAGAGAGCGGTCCCCCACGCTTAACCAAGCATGCCATAGCTCCTTTTGGCTAAACTCTGGCTCGCCGCATATCGCTGGGCGTTTCTAACTAATTTCTTAGTTGACTTTACCTGATGGCGCGACTATACTCCTAATAAATTAGTTAATAGGAGAAACCAGCATGAAGACCGCCGCCGCTTCGCCACGGAATCCCCGGCCGACGCTTGATCGGCCGGAGAAGTCCACCGTGATTTTTGCGGGCTGGGGCCCGCGCCTCGCCCTCTAGTTGTTCCGACATTTTCCCACCGTAGCTCCTGGCCGGACTCTCACTACGGATGGGACAGCAGAGAGCCTTTGTTTTGCACTCGCGTGCTCGCGGAACAAAGGCTCTTTCCTCATCCGCTCGGCGCCGCGGAACGTTCTTATCGCATGGGACTGATATATATTGCGGCACTTCTGGCGCTTCAGCACGTCGTTCTGGCGGGCGGGTGCTTTTGGGGAATGCAGGCCGTGTTCAAAGACGTACGCGGCGTCACCAGCGCGGTGGCGGGCTATTCGGGCGGCAACGCATCAACGGCGCACTATGAAATGGTTAGCACCGGGACCACCGGACATGCCGAGTCGGTGGACGTAACGTACGATCCGGCAAAGGTTTCTTTCACGCAATTACTCCAAGTGTATTTCTTGGTTGCGCACGATCCGACGGAGCTCAACCGGCAAGGGCCGGACGACGGGACGCAATACCGCTCCGAGATCTTCTACACGACGGCTGAACAGAAAGCGCAGGCTGCGCAGTATATCGCTAAGCTCACGCGCGACCGGACGTACCCGGCGCCTATCGTTACGCAACTGGCTGCGTTTAGGGCATTCTATCCGGCGGAGGCCTACCACCAGGATTACGTCGCCCACAATCCGTGGAATCCGTACGTGATGATTAACGACAAACCGAAGCTCGCCAGCCTCAAACGGCAGTTTCCGCAGCTGGCAAAAGAGTAGCGCTAAATAATGCGGACGGAATGCGGGTCGGCACGGCCGACGATGTCGCCCGCTTCAGTCTTGAGCACGACGTAGGCGATGTCGGGGCCGTCGGGACACATCTTGGCGGCCCACGTGCTGCGCGCCACGGCAAGGACTTCCTGTTTCTGAGAGTTCGGCAGGGCCTGCCAGGCGATGGTGTCCATCGTCAACAGCAATTCCTTGTGCTCGGAATTCAGCGCGCCGATACGCACCGAACGCACCAAGCCCTCAGGCGCGTAACGAATCTCCAATCCTTCAACCGTCGCGGGACTCGGACGTACGATATCCACACTTCCGCGTACCACTGCCGCAGTGGCGGGCGCCGGCGTAAGGGTCGCGACTTGGGCGGTTGCTCTGCGCAGGAGGCGCCGCCGCGTTCGCAGCCGGCGGCGGGCGAACATAACGCCAAACGAGCTTATCACGCCGATGCATACACCGGCAGCCAGCCATAGCAGCGTTCCTTGCATTCCCGCCCTCCTCGTAGGATTACCTTACCCGAAATGCATCGCGCCGGAGTTAAGCCGGAAGACCTGGGGCCTTGGGCCGCATCGGTTCAGGCGCGTGCAAGTCGCTTGAGATGATTCCTGCTCCCTGCAGCGTTTCAGCGAAAAAACGCGCCTGGTAGGCGATGATGTCTTCCGTCTGCGGGAAATCGGGATGACGGCGGTGGGGTCCCAGCATTAACGTACCGTTTACCGCTCGCACGATGCCCACGTCGCGCAAGTGGCGGATTGCTTGTACGACAAGGCGCGAGGGCTCACGCACTAGTTCGGGGTCCACAAATACTTCACGCGGCAACGTTCGCAAACGTTCGCGAATTGCGGCGGCGGCTTCTTCTTCCGTAAACGGTGCGGCGTGCAAGGTAAACCATTCGGCGAGAAGCGCACTGGTCGTGACCGGGCGCGCGGCTTGCAGCTCGGCGGTAACGCGGTCGTGTCGCTGCAAAAGGACGATCCGGTACAACTGCGAGAGCTTGCGCGCGGAAAACGGATCGTAACTGATCGCGGCAAGGTAGATTGCGCCGGCCTGTGGAGCCAAACGATCCCAAATTCCGCGAAACGGCAGCATCGTTCCGTCCGAGGGATATTCGCCTTCCGGCGTAACGTAAAACGTCGCACCCAGGGCCATGGCACGTTCTATGCGATGGAGGTCTGCTTCGACACCCGCCCGCATATCATCCATCGCTTCTTTACGGTACGCCGGCAACAATTCCGAGAGCCGCACGTACGTGCTCTGCGCGATTTTGAAGTAACGCGTCTTGAAGAGGTCGCGCGTGGTAAGCCCGCGCAAGCCGTGCGCGGAAATCACCGACGGCTTAAATACCGCTTCCAAGGGCTGCTCGCCGTGCCGGCGTTCAACGCCCCATGCCCAGCGCGCAATCGTACGCGATTGCAGCTCGTTTTCAAGGGGCAGCATGCCCATCGCTTCAAAGAGCCAGCCAAGGTTGACATTATGGAACAGCCGCCACAGCCATGGAATCCGCAGCGCGAAATATCCGGGCTCGTACATGAGTTTCGCGGAAGCCGTTAGTACCGGCGTGCGCAACCCGCCGCGCAGAACGAACGTGGCCATCGGGTGCATGAGATCGAGCTCGATCTGATGATTTGAAATAACTAGGGAAGGACCGCGGCGCTTGGGCAGCGCGCCCCAGGATCGAATGCGATACCGTAAGCGCAAATAGCTCCCGAGCGAAATCGCGGACGCGACACGAAGCGGATTTCCCCACCATGGAATGACAGGACGTTTGCCGACGGCTAAAACGGTCAGTGAACCCAGCGCGAAGCTTCCCGCAGCTACGAAGAACAACACCCGGTAACCCATCTGCGAGTACCCGTACGCCGCCAGAACCGCGCCTCCCGTCAGCGGTGCGATGACTTGAGGAAAGTTCTGCGCGATGCCCCATATGCCGAGATCGCGCGCAACGTCCCGGAGCTTCGGAACGCTGTCGATCGCCAGCGCCCAACCCGTCGACATGATTCCGCCAAAACCAATTCCGAAGAGCAGAGCATAGGCATACATCAGGTGCGCTTGCGGAGTAATGGCAAACCCGGCCGCCGCCAGCGCCATCGGAATTCCACAGATGGCGACGACGATTTTACGCGGCACGCGGTCGGAGAGCCAGCCCAGATACAAACTGGAAATGACCGCTCCGACCAGCGACGCTACGCCCACCAGCGCGGTACCTACCGACGGATTACCGACGCGTAAGATGTCGCGGAAGTAGTACAGGACGAACGTCATAAGCAGCGCGAGGCCGAACGCAAGGAACGCGCGCGCAATAAAGACGACGGTAAAGTCGTGCCAATCGCTGATGTGCACGTGCTCTTCCTGTGCGGGTGCGGGACGTTCGGGTTCCGCAAGAAGAACGAGCGCACCGACGCCGATTGCAACGGCGACACCGATAAACGTGGTCGGAGGCGGCGTACCTGCGGCGACGCCGAAACCCAAAATCGTTCCAATCAGCATTGCGACGCTCCGGATACCGGAGGCCGTACCCCAAGCGTCTTTGGGAACGACATCGGGAATCAGTGCCTGATATGCCGCCAAACTAATATTTGCGCCCATCGTCGCGAGCAATACGAACGTCATAAAGAGCGGCAGCGTGTGTACTTGCGAGAGCATGAGCAGGCAAGCAACGTCAAGTGCGGCACCAATCCAGATTGGCACGCGACGCGGGATACCGCGGCGCGTCAACGCATCTGAAATGCCGCCCGCAAGAGGCGGCACCACCATCGATACAAGGGACATCAACGCGATGATGAGCGCGAGCGCGCGGACGTGATCGCCCGGCGCGAGTCCCGCGACC